>NZ_JBHWUI010000193.1:0-14430 GCF_042737525.1 Kitasatospora sp. NPDC059973
CGCCCGGTTACATTCCGAACCCGGAAGCTAAGCCTCACAGCGCCGATGGTACTGCAGGGGGGACCCTGTGGGAGAGTAGGACGCCGCCGAACAATTCTTCTAGAGAAGCCCCCGCCGGGGAACCGGACGGGGGCTTCTCTGTTGTAGGGTCAGCATGCAGAAGTCGTCACACGGTACAGGAGGCCCCCGGGTGGAGGTCCAGGAGACGCGGGTCCAGACCGATCGCGTCCTCACCATCCCCAACCTGCTGAGCATGGGCCGGCTGGTCGGTGTTCCGCTCTTCCTCTGGTTGATCCTCTGGCCGGTGTTCGACGGGCCGAACAACGACGGCTGGGCGCTGCTGATCCTGATGCTGAGCGGCATCAGTGACTACCTCGACGGAAAGCTCGCCCGCAGGTGGGGGCAGATCAGCCGGGTCGGCCAGCTGCTCGATCCGCTGGCGGACCGGCTCTACGTCCTCTCCACCCTGCTGGGTCTGACCTGGCGTGAGATCCTGCCGTGGTGGCTCACGGCGATCCTGATCGCGCGTGAGCTCTTTATCGCGAGTCTCCTTCCGATTCTGAACCGGCACGGCTACGGCCCGTTGCAGGTGAGTTTCCTGGGCAAGGCCGCGACATTCAATCTGATGTACGCGTTCCCGCTTCTGTTGCTCGGCACCGGCGACACCTGGATCGCGCGGCCGGCCGAGGCCGTCAGCTGGGCCTTCATCTGGTGGGGGACCACGCTGTACTGGTGGGCCGGCATTCTCTACGCCGTCCAGGCGCGACAGATCATCCGGGCGGGCTCCGCCTCCTCCGCGTCCGCAGTCTGAGACGTGATCTGAGAGAAGTCCCACGCCACCACGGTGCGTCGGACGAAATCTTCCGGGTAGACACCCTCTGGAACGGTTTGATGGACCTGCAGGGTCCACCACCGCGAAGGAGGACGCACCCGTAATGAAAGCCGTTGTAATGGCAGGGGGCGAAGGCACCCGACTCCGCCCGATGACCTCCAGCATGCCCAAGCCGCTGCTACCGGTCGCCAACAGGCCGATCATGGAGCACGTGCTTCGGCTGCTGAAGCGGCATGGCCTCTCCGACACCGTCGTGACCGTACAGTTCCTCGCCTCACTGGTGAAGAACTACTTCGGTGACGGCGAAGAGTTGGGTATGCATCTCACGTATGCGAACGAGGAGACGCCACTCGGCACTGCGGGGAGTGTCAAGAACGCCGAGGACGCCCTGAAGGACGATTCCTTTCTGGTGATCTCCGGTGACGCACTGACCGACTTCAATCTCACCGAATTGATCGAGTACCACCGGAGCAAGGACGCTCTGGTCACCGTCTGTCTCACCCGGGTAC
Organism: Kitasatospora sp. NPDC059973; assembly: GCF_042737525.1. Lineage (NCBI taxonomy): Bacteria > Bacillati > Actinomycetota > Actinomycetes > Kitasatosporales > Streptomycetaceae > Kitasatospora > Kitasatospora sp. NPDC059973. The sequence continues at coordinate 1,342 of NZ_JBHWUI010000193.1, forward strand.
CGAACCCTCTGGAGTTCGGCATCACGATCACCGATGACGAGGGCCGGGTCGAGCGCTTCCTGGAGAAGCCGACCTGGGGGCAGGTCTTCTCGGACACGGTCAACACCGGTATCTACGTCATGGAGCCCGAGGTCTTCGACTACGTGGCGGCGGGTGAGTCCGTCGACTGGTCGAGCGATGTGTTCCCGCAGTTGCTGAAGGAGGGCAAGCGGGTCTACGGCTACGTGGCCGAGGGCTACTGGGAGGACGTCGGCACCCACGAGAGCTACGGCAAGGCCCAGGCGGACGTCCTGGAGGGCAAGGTCGACGTCGAGCTCGACGGGTTCGAGATCTCGCCGGGCGTCTGGGTGGCGGAAGGGGCCGAGGTCGACCCCGAGGCGGTGCTCCGCGGTCCGCTTTACATCGGGGACTACGCCAAGGTCGAGGCCGGCGTGGAGATCCGCGAGCACACCGTGCTCGGCAGCAACGTGGTCGTCAAGCGCGGCGCGTTCCTGCACAAGGCGGTGATCCACGACAACGTCTACGTCGGGCCGCAGAGCAACCTGCGGGGCTGCGTGGTCGGCAAGAACACCGATGTGATGCGGGCCGCGCGGATCGAGGACGGGGCGGTGATCGGCGACGAGTGCCTGGTCGGCGAGGAGTCGATCATCGGCGCCAACGTCCGGGTCTACCCGTTCAAGACCATCGAGGCCGGCGCCGTCGTCAACACCTCGGTGATCTGGGAGTCCCGCGGTCAGGAGCACCTCTTCGGGCTCCGCGGCGTGTCGGGCATCCTCAACGTCGAGATCACACCGGAGCTGGCCGTCCGGCTGGCCGGCGCCTACGCGACGACCCTGAAGAAGGGGGCGACCGTCACCATCGCGCGTGACCACTCGCGTGGTGCGCGTGCCCTCAAGCGGGCGATGATCTCGGGGCTGCAGACCAGCGCGATCGACGTCCGCGACCTGGAGAACGTGCCGATGCCGGTGGCCCGGCAGCACACGGCCCGCGGGAGTGCCGGCGGGATCTTCCTGCGGACCACGCCCGGGGTGCCGGACTCGCTGGACATCCTGTTCTTCGACGAGCGCGGAGCCGACCTCTCCCAGGCCGGGCAGCGCAAGCTCGACCGGGTCTACGCCCGCCAGGAGTACCGGCGCGCGTTCCCGGGCGAGATCGGCGACCTGACCTTCCCGTCCAGTGTCTTCGACTCCTACGCCGGCAATCTGCTGCGGGCGGTGGACACCACCGGCGTCCGCGAGGCGGGGCTGAAGGTGGTGGTGGACACGGCGCACGGCAGTGCCGGGCTCGTGCTGCCGAGCATCCTGGGCCGGCTCGGCGTGGAGGCGCTCACCGTCTCCAGCGGGCTGGACGAGGCACGGCCGACCGAGGACGCCGAGGAACGGCGGGCGGGGCTGGCCAGGCTCGGCGAGCTGGTGGCCTCCTCGCGGGCGGCGTTCGGCGTCCGGTTCGACCCGGTCGGCGAGCGGGTGGCCTTCGTGGACGAGCTGGGCCGGGTGATCGACGACGACCGGGCGCTCCTGGTGCTGCTCGACCTGGTCGCGGCCGAGCGCCGGAGCGGGCAGGTGGCGCTGCCCGTGACGACCACCAGGATCGCCGAGCAGGTCGCCGCCTACCACGGCACACAGGTCGTCTGGACCACGACCACGCCGGACGACCTGGCCAAGGCGGCCTCGGCCGAGGGCACGGTCTTCGGTGGCGACGGGCGCGGCGGTTTCGTCGTTCCCGAGTTCAGCGGTGTGCTGGACGGCGCGGCCGCGTTCGTCCGCCTGGTCGGGCTGGTGGCCCGTACCCAGCTCACGCTCAGCCAGATCGACGCGCGGATCCCGCAGGCGCACATCCGCCGACGGGACATCGCGACGCCGTGGGCGGCCAAGGGCATGGTCATGCGTTCGGTGGTGGAGGCGGCCGGCAACCGGCAGCTCGACACCACGGACGGTGTCCGGGTGGTCGAGGCGGACGGCCGCTGGACGCTCGTGCTGCCCGATCCCGCCGAGGCGGTCACCCACCTCTGGGCGGAGGGTCCGGACGACGAGGCGACCGAGGCGCTGCTGGACGAGTGGGCGACGGTGGTCGACGGCGCCGGGCGCTGACGACCGGGTCGCCATGACGCGGCCGGGCAGCGGGGGTGCGGCGAGTGCCGCGCCCCCGCTGCCCGGTTTGTCATGCTTGGTGACGATCCGTCGCTCTGGTGACTTCGCAGGTCAGGGGGTGTGCACGGACCCCTCCGCGGACATGGGACGATGGTCCGCATGCCAGCGACGCCGACGCCGAGTGCCAGTGACGGACGGTACAACCGTCCGGACGCCTCGATGTCCCTGCTGACCGGCGTGATGGACCACAGCCTGGACGAGGGTTACGCCGAGGCGGCCGCGGCGCGGGGCGGTGACCGCGACAGCCGGATACCCGGTACGGCCCGCGGCCTGCTCACCCTGGGTCTCGGGCTGGCCCTGGTCGGGGCGGTGGTGACGGTGGGCGCCGTGAACGCGCACAAGGCCGAGCCGACGCTCGCCAAGGAGCGCGATGCGCTGATCCACCGGATCAACGACAGCAACGGCTCGGCGGAGCGGCTCCAGCAGCAGGTCCAGGAGCTGCGGCGGAAGGTCGACACCACCCAGCAGCAGGCACTCTCGCCGGGCGACAGCGACCCGGCCGCGCTGGCCGGTGCGGTGGGTCTGGCCGAGGTGACCGGGCCGGGCGTCAAGCTGGTCCTGGAGGACGCCTCCGGCACCGGCGCCGGAGGGAACGTCGACCCGCGCGCGGGCCAGGGCTTCTCGAACAGCGGACGGCTGCGCGACCGCGATCTGCAACTGGTGGTGAACGGGCTCTGGGAGTCCGGCGCCGAGGCCGTGTCGATCAACGGGCAGCGACTCACCGCGCTCTCCGCGATCCGCGCCGCCGGTGAGGCCGTCCTGGTCGACAACCGGCCGCTGGTGCCGCCCTACAACGTCCAGGCGTTGGGGGACGGGTCGAAGCTGGTCGCCACCTTCGAGAGCAACATGGCGGGTCAGTACCTGCGGCTGCTGCAGGAGAAGTACGGCATCAAGTCGACGATCTCCGCCCAGAAGAAGCTCACGCTGCCCGCCGCCGTGGGCATCACGCTGCGGACCGCCCAGCCGGCCACGCCGGAGCCGTCGCCGTCGGCGAGCCCCTCCGCCCCCGTTGCGGCCTCCCCGAGCCCCACGGCCTCCGACACGGGGTCGCAGAGCCCGTCCGCGGGGCCCTCACGGACGGCCTCTCCGAGCAGCTCGCCCCCGGGGAAGCGCTCGCCGAGCGGCTCCGCCAAGACCACGACAGCCCACTCGCCCACCGCGCCCACGACCGGGGCGCCCCCCGCAGGGACAGGAGCAGCCAGACCGTGATTGCCGTACTGGGTCTTGTGATCGGGGTGGTCGTCGGGCTCTTCGTCCAACCCGAGGTGCCCGATGCCGTCGTGCCGTACCTGCCCATCGCGGTGGTGGCGGCACTGGACGCGGTGTTCGGCGGCGTCCGGGCGATGCTGGACGGCATCTTCAACGACAAGGTGTTCATCGTGTCGTTCCTGTCCAACGTGGTGGTGGCGGCCCTGATCGTCTTCCTCGGGGACCAGCTCGGTGTCGGCTCCCAGCTGTCCACCGGTGTGGTCGTCGTCCTCGGCATCCGCATCTTCTCCAACGCCGCTGCGATCAGGCGCCATGTCTTCCGCGCCTGAGCCCGGCCGGGAGCCGGCGGACGAGAAGACGACCGAGAAGATGACCGAGAAGACGACCGAGAAGGCTGTCGACAAGGTGGTCGAGAAGGCGGACGCGCGGGCGGGCGACGGCGCGCGCGAGGGCGGGGACGGGGAGCGGGGGGCGGCTCCGGCGGCTGAGAACGCGCCGCCCGAGCCCGCCGAACAGGTGAAGCCTGCGCCCGAGGTGGAGCCGGGGACCCCGGCCCAGGGCGGCGAGGACGCCGTCGAACCGGCGCCCCGGGCGGCGGATGCGCGGCGGCCGGTGGCAGCCGCGCCCGAAGCCGGCACGGAGGCGGACGCCGAGGCCGAAGAGCCGGCGCAGGCCCACGAGGCGGCGGCGCCTGAGCCCGTCAGCGCCCCGCTGCCCGAGCCGGAGCCGGTCCTGGAGCCCGAGCCCGCTCCCACGCCGGAGCCCGCTCCCGAGGCGGCGACCGAGCCCGGGAAGGCCCCCGACGAGCGCAACGCGGGCCGGCGGCGGATGAAGGCGGCGCTCTGGCCCCCGCGGCTCTCCCGCGGGCAGCTGGTGGTCGCGGTGCTGCTGTTCTCGCTCGGCCTCGCCCTGGCGATCCAGGTCCGCTCCACCAACGACCACCACAGCCAGCTGCGCGGTGCCCGCCAGGAGGACCTCGTCCGGATCCTCGACGAACTGGACGGCCGCCAGCAGCGTCTCCAGCAGGAGAAGGCGGAGTTGGAGCAGTCCCTGGCCACGTTGGAGAACAGCTCCAACCAGGCCAAGGAGGCCCAGGAGCAGACCAGGAAGAAGGTGACGGAGCTCGGCGTGCTCGCCGGGACCGTCAAAGCCACTGGTCCGGGCATCGTACTGACAGTCGATGATCCCCAAGGGCAGGTGAAGGCGGATATGCTGCTGGACACCCTGCAGGAACTCCGAGCGGCGGGGGCGGAGGCGATTCAGATCAACGATGTGCGCGTGGTGGTCAACACCTACTTCACGGACGTGTCCGGCGGCGGTGTGCAGATCGACGGGAAGAAGGTCTCGCAGCCCTACCGGTTCACCGTGGTGGGGAACCCGCAGGACCTCACACCCGCACTGAACATTCCGGGAGGTGTGGTCCGTACTCTTGAGAGTCATCAGGCCCGCGCGACCATCTCCCCGCAGCAGAAGGTGCTCGTCGACGCCCTCCTCGACCTGAAGACGCCGCAGTACGCCAAGCCGGCTCCGAAGTGACGAGGTACCTGCCGAACGGTCCGTCATCTGCCGGTACCCCCCGGTGCGGGGTACCGCCGTCAGGTGGGCGAGACTGGTCCGCACCAGCACAAGCCGGAACATCACACGTCGGAGTACCACTCCAGCAGGCCCGATCCGCGACCGGGCCCGCAGCCTGTCCGAGGTTCTCACCCTGCCCCGCGGGCGGGTCTGTCACACGCAAGGGGATTCGCCCGTGAGTTTCTTCTCGAAGTTGTTCGGTCGTAACAAGGGCCGTGACGCGGCTGCCGTGGAGGCACCCACCGCGCGTCACCGCCGGGCCGACGAAGAGCCCGCCGTGCCGGGCATGCGTCCCGCTCCCGAGGGCGGCCAGTACGCCGAGCGTCCGATGTTCCGGGACGGCGGCGACGCGCAGTACGCGGGCAATCAGGCGGGCTACGGCGCGTCGGTTGACCCCTCCGGCGCCCCGCGCATAGGTTTCCCGTCAGGACCCTCAACCTCTGGTGGAGGGTTTGCCCCGGACCCGTACGCCGGGCACAACCCGTCGGGTGTGCCGCGCCAGGAGGCTGTGAACATGGCTGGCCCCACTCCGTGCCCCAGGTGCGGCAACCAGAACCCGGCCGCGGCCCGCTTCTGTTCCAACTGCGGTACGGCGCTGCGCGGGGGCGCGCTGCCCGAGGGGCCGGCGGAGACCACGTCGACCATCTCGATCTCCGGCCTGGAGTCCTACGACCCCAACACCACCACCGGCACCGGTACGCCGGCCCTGTCGGCGGAGGTGCTGTCGGCGATCGACGCGCTGCCGCCGGGCTCGGCGCTGCTGATCGTCCAGCGCGGTCCGAACTCGGGCAGCCGGTTCCTGCTGGACTCGGACAAGACCACGGCCGGGCGTCACCCGCAGGGCGACATCTTCCTGGACGACGTGACCGTCTCGCGCAAGCACGTGGAGTTCCGCCGGACGCCGGGAGGCGGCTTCACCGTCGCCGACGTCGGCAGCCTGAACGGGACGTACGTCAACCGTGAGCGGATCGACGAGGTGCCGCTGAACAACGGCGACGAGGTGCAGATCGGGAAGTACCGGCTGGTGTTCTTCGCCAGTCACCACCGGGGGTACTGAAACCAACGTCGGCAGGAGCCCGAGTGAGCGCGAACCCTCCTTCATCTCTCGGGGCGGCCCACCCCGCGTCGTCCGGTCCGCTGCCGGACCAGGGCGCGCGGGGGGCGGTCGCGGCCCCCAGGCAGCCGGTCCGTCCGGACCGGCCCGCCGGGGGCGGCCGACGGCGCGGCGGCGACGAGCTGCTGAGCATCGGCGCGGTGCTGACCTTCCTGCGGGACGACTTCCCCGAGGTCACCATCTCGAAGATCAGGTTCCTGGAGGCCGAGGGCCTGGTCGAGCCCCAGCGCACGCCGTCGGGGTACCGCAAGTTCAGCCCGGCCGACGTCGAGCGGCTGGCCTACGTGCTGCGGATGCAGCGTGACCACTACCTGCCGCTGCGGGTGATCCGCGAACACCTGGACGCGATCGAGCGCGGCGAGGCCCCACCGGCGTTGCCCGCCGCGGAGGCCCGCCCCGGGCCGATGGAGGAGGCGGACCGCGAGCTGGTGGCGGCCGCCGAGGCCGCGGTCGGGGTCCGGCTGGGCCGGGCCGAGCTGCTGGCCGCCGCCGAGGCCGGTGAGGGCGAGCTGGTGGAGTGGGAGTCCTACGGGCTGGTCGCGGCCGGATCGGACGGCGGCTACGACGGCGAGGCGCTGCAGGTGGCGCGGCTGGTCGCGGAACTGGGCCGGTACGGGCTGGAGCCGCGCCACCTGCGGGCCATGAAGGCCGCCGCCGACCGCGAGATCGCCCTGGTGGAGCAGGTGGTGGCGCCCCTGCGCCGGCACCGCAACCCGCAGACCCGGGCGCACGCCGAGGCCACGGCGCGGGAGCTGGCGACCCTCTCCGTCCGGCTGCACGCCGCCATGGTGCAGGCCGGTCTGCGGGCCCGCTCGTGACGCGCCGACCCCGCTGACCAGCGCTGTCGGCTCTGCGCTTTCATATCCGGGGCGAGGGCCATAGGGTTGCGTGTGTGAATGAGCTCGACGTCGTGGGTGTCCGGGTGGAGATGCCTTCCAACCAGCCGATTGTGCTGCTTCGGGAGGTCGGGGGCGATCGGTACCTGCCGATCTGGATCGGTCCCGGCGAGGCGACCGCGATCGCCTTCGCCCAGCAGGGCATGACGCCGGTGCGTCCGCTGACGCACGACCTCTTCAAGGACGTCCTGGAGGCGCTCGGCCAGCAGCTCACCGAGGTGCGGATCACCGACCTGCGCGAGGGCGTGTTCTACGCCGAGCTGGTCTTCACGGGCGGGGTCGAGGTCAGTGCCCGGCCGTCCGACGCGATAGCCCTCGCCCTGCGGACCGGTACGCCGATCTACGGGAGCGAGGAGGTGCTCGCCGAGGCGGGCATCGCGATCCCGGACGAGCAGGAGGACGAGGTCGAGAAGTTCCGCGAGTTCCTCGACCAGGTCTCTCCGGAGGACTTCGGCGGCGGCACGCCGCAGTAGTCCGCCGTGGTACGGACCCGGCGCGGAGCGTCGGTGGGGCAGGCCGTGGCCGTCCTGCCGAATTCGTTCGTCCGTTTTGCCAAATAGCGTCCACCTACCCACACTAGGGGCACGAAAAACCACTCTCCTGAGTGACGCTGTTTGTCCTGTCCGGCGTGGCGATCGTTGACGGGTCATAGGGGACTGCCTACCGTCAGGAGTGGCTGCCCGGGTGCCTGTCGCCCGCAGTCTGGGTTGCCCGCAGGACGAGTGGACGGAGGTAGGCATGACCGGCACCGGCGATGAAGCGGCCGTGGGAGGCCTGTGCACCGTGCACATGCCGCGCGCCGCCCGCAGCGTGGCTGAACTGCCCCGGACGGACCTGCCCCGGGTGGGCCGGTTCCCGGCCGTCCAGCCGGGCCAGCCGGCCATCGAGCGGCTCGCGCCCGCCTCCGAGCGGCCGGCCCCCACCTCCGAGCTGATCGGCTACCGCGGCCCGACGGCCTGTGCGGCGGCCGGGATCACCTACCGCCAGCTGGACTACTGGGCCAGGACTGGGCTGCTGGAACCCAGCGTCCGCTCGGTCTACCCGGCGAGCAGCCAGCGGCTCTACAGCTTCCGCGACATCCTGCTGCTGAAGATCGTCAAGCGGCTGCTGGACGCGGGTGTGTCCCTGCAGAACATCCGGGTGGCGGTCGCCCATCTGCAGTCCGCCGAGGCCGGCGACCTGACCGGGCTGACACTGATGAGTGACGGCGCGACCGTGTACGAATGCACCACACCGCAGCAGGTGGTCGATCTGCTGAAGGGTGGTCAGGGGGTCTTCGGCATCGCCGTCGGCGCCGTCTGGCAGGAGCTGGAGCTGGCCCTCGGCCGCCTGCACGCGGAGCGGACCGACACCGGCGAGACCGTGGTCGGCCACGACCCGGGGGACGAGCTGGCGCAGCGGCGCAACCGGGCGGTCTGAGCCGCGGGAGCAGGGGGCCGCGTAGTCACGGCGCCGCAGAATCACGAGGCCGTGGGCCCGGACGGGGAACCGTCCGGGCCCACGGCCTCGTCGTGCCCGGTGGATCATCGACCCAGGGAGGGCACGTGCGGTTCGGCTCCGGCATACCCGGCCTGCTGCGGCGACGGGCGCGGCGGCTCGGCGTCCGGCTGCGGCAGCGGCGCACCCAGCGCAGGACCTTCCAACTCGTCGCCGTGCTCTGCTCGCTGGCCCTGGCACCGAGCGCCTGGTTGTGGGTCTCGGCGGGTGACCGGGTCGGCACCGTGCGGAGCGCGCCGAACGCGCCGGTGGCGGTGGTGTTCGGCGCCGGGCTCTTCGAGGGCAGGCCGTCGCCGTACCTGGCGCACCGGCTGGACGCGGCGGTCGACCTGTACCGGGAGCGGAAGGTCCAGGCGATCCTGGTCACCGGTGACAACGGGCGGGCCGGTTACGACGAGACGGACGCGATGCGGCAGTACCTGATCGAGCACGGGGTGCCGCAGGTGCGGGTGGTGGGCGACTACGCGGGCTTCGACACCTGGGACTCCTGCACCCGGGCGCACCGGGTGTTCGGGGTGGACCGGGCGGTCCTGGTCAGCCAGGACTTCCACGTCCGGCGGGCGCTGGCGCTCTGCGAGGCGGCGGGCATCGACGCGTACGCGGTCGGGGTACCGGAGCTGCACGACGCCACCTGGCTGTACGGCGGGCTGCGGGAGGTCCCGGGGGCCGGCAAGGCGCTGCTGAACGCCTGGCTGCGGCCGGACCCGTTCTTCCTCGGGCCCCGGGAGGAGGGCATCCCGAAGGCGCTGGCCGACGCGGGGACCGCGCGGGGCTGAGGCGGCGGCGGGGTTCGGCCGCGCTGTCGGACCCGTGCGGCATGATCGGCGGGTGCGGTCACTGCCGAGCATCATCCACCTCGACATGGACGCCTTCTTCGCGGCGGTGGAGCAGGCGGCCAAGCCGAGCCTGCGCGGGAAGCCGGTGATCGTCGGCGGCCTGGGCGGCCGGGGGGTCGTCTCCACGGCCTCGTACGAGGCGCGGAAGTTCGGGGTGCACTCGGCGATGCCGATGGCGCAGGCGCGCCGGCTCTGCCCGAACGCGGCCTTCCTGTCCGGGCGGTTCGAGGCCTACCGGGCGGTGAGCGAGCTGGTCATGGGTCTGCTGCGGGAGCTGTCGCCCCTGGTGCAGCCGCTCAGCCTGGACGAGGCCTTCGTCGACCTGGAGGCGGGCCCGTACGGCCCGGCGCTGCTGGCGGCGGACCACGGGACGGGGGAGCACCTGGTGACGGCCCTCGCGGAGGACCTCCGGGCGGACATCCACCGGCGCACCGGGCTGACCGCCTCGGTCGGGGCGGCCGGGTCCAAGCTGATGGCCAAGATCGCTTCGGAGCAGGCCAAGCCGGACGGCCTGGTGCTGGTCGAGCCGGGCCAGGAGCGGGTGGTGCTGGGCCCGATGCCGGTGCGGGCGCTGCCGGGCGTCGGCCCGGCCACCGAGCAGGTCCTGCGCCGGGCGGGGCTGAACACGGTGGCCGATCTCGCCGAGGCGGGGGAGTCCGAGCTGGTGCAGCTGCTGGGCCGGGCGCACGGCGCCGGTGTCCACCAGATGTCGCTGGGGCTGGACGACCGGCCGGTGGTGGCCGACCAGGACGCCAAGTCGGTGTCGGTGGAGGACACCTTCGAGGTGGACCTCGCCGACCGGGACCGGGTGCTGCGCGAGGTCGACGTCCTGGCCGCGCGGTGCGTGCGGCGGCTGCGCGCCGCCGGACGGTCGGGGCGCACGGTGGTGCTGAAGGTGCGGCGGTTCGACTTCTCCACATTGACCCGCTCGGAGACCCTGCGCGGTCCGACGGACGACGAGACGGTGATCGTCGAGACGGCCCGCCGGCTGGCCTCCCAGGTGGACATCACCGGCGGCGTCCGGCTGCTCGGGGTCGGGGTCTCGCAGCTGGCGGACTACACCCAGGAGGACCTCTTCGCGCAGGCCGTCCGGGAGGAGGCGGGGGAGCCGGGGGCGGTCGAGGCCGACGCCCAGGAGGACGAGGCCCCGGAGCCCGCGGTGGTCGTGGCGCGGCACTGGATGCCGGGCCAGGACGTGCGGCACGCCGAACTCGGCCCGGGGTGGGTGCAGGGCAGCGGGGTCGGCCGGGTGACGGTGCGGTTCGAGACGCCGTGGAGCGGACCGGGCCGGGTGCGGACCTTCGCGGTGGAGGACCCGGCGTTGGAGCCGGCCCGGCCGCTGCCGCTGCGGGGCGACGAGGACGGGCCGTCGGCCGGGGCGGGCGGCGGTGAACCGGCGGTGGGCTGACCACCCTGGAACGCACGGAGCGGCTCCACCCGGCAGGGGGGCCGGGTGGAGCCGCGTGCACGGCCGGCCCTCGGGCGGTCGCGATGCCCTCGTCGACCGTTCGGGGACCGGTCCCCCGCGCCCTGTCCCTGGGCGCGGGGGGTGGACGCCTCGTCAGGCGTCGGTCTTGGCCAGCTCGGGGCTGGGGCTGAGGTCCGCCGCACCCTTGCCACCGGCGACGGTGACGGAGGGCTTGACGCTGCGGATCAGGAAGGGGACGGCGCCGGCGATCGCGCAGACCGCGGCGGCGACCCAGAACGCGTGCTTGTAGGCGTCCAGGGTGGGCAGCGAGACCGGGATCGGCAGCTTCATGGTGTCGCCGGTGAGGATCGCGGCCATCACGGCGGTGCCGATCGCGCCACCGACGGTGCGCAGCACGGCGTTCATGCCGTTGGCGATGCCGCTCTGCTCGACCGGGACGGCGCCGTTGATGTAGGCCGGCATCGCCGAGAAGGCGAGGCCGATGCCGAGACCGAAGATCGCCGAGGCGGTGTAGATGTCGGCCTCGTGGCTGTGGCGGACGGCCAGGTAGGCCATCGCGACGGCGCCGAGGACGCCACCGAGGACCAGCGGCAGGCGCGGGCCGCGACGGGCGATCAGCAGGGCGCCGACCGGGGCGGCGACCATCGAGCCGAGCGCGGACGGCAGCAGCATGACACCGGCGTGCAGCACGGTCGCGGTGAACCCGTAGTGGGTGAGCTTCTCCGGGGTCTGGGCGAAGTTGCTGATCACCATGAACGAGCCGTACATGCCGAAGCCGATCAGCAGGCCGGCCAGGTTGGTGAAGGCGACGGCCGGGCGGGACATCATCTTCATGTCGACCAGCGGGTGCTTGACCTTGACCTCGATGACGCCCCAGATCAGGGCGATCACGGCGGCGACGGCGAACAGGCCGAGCGTCTTGGTGGAGGTCCAGCCCCAGGTGTTGCCCTGGCTGACCGCGACCAGCAGGGCGGAGAGCCAGCCGGCCAGGGTGATCGCGCCGAGCGGGTCGGCGCCGCCCTCCTTGTCGGTCACCGGGTCGCTGGGCACCCGGAAGGCGACCAGGGCGACCGCGAGCAGGCCGAAGAACAGGCCCATCCAGAAGATCGACTTGTAGCTCCAGTGCTCCAGCAACAGGCCGGTGGCGACCAGGCCGAGGCCGCTGCCGACGCCCATCGAGGCGCTGATGGCGGCGACGCCACCGGTGACCTTCTGCTTCGGCAGCTCGTCGCGGACGATGCTGATGGCCAGCGGCAGCACGCCACCGCCGGCGCCCTGGAGGACGCGGGCGACGACCAGCCAGGTGAAGGAGTGGGTGCTGACGGCGAGTGCCGAGCCCGCGACGAGACCGGCCAGCGAGATCAGCAGCATCGGCTTGCGACCGCGCAGGTCGCCGAAGCGGCCCAGTAGGGGGGTCAGCACGGCGGCCGAGAGCAGGTTGGCCGTCATCAGCCAGGTGATGCTGGAGCCCGAGACGTCGAGCTCCTTGGCCAGCGAGGGCAGGATCGGAACGACCGCGGTCTGCACCACGCTGAACGACAGCATCGCCAGGATGAGGGCCGGCAGGACCCGGGCGCTGCTCTGCTTCTCGGCCGCGGTGGTGGGCTGTGGTGCCTCACTCACGGTTGCTTCCTCCCGTACATAGTGAATGAACTGAAGCAACCATGCCGGGAGATACTTCAGTGTGTCAAATATCGATCGGTGAAGCTTTGGCAAAGTCGAAGGACCCCGGACCGTGGAGGTCCGGGGTCCCTGGGGTCGGACCGTCAGGCGAGCGGCCTCAGCGGGGCCGGCCGGGACGGCTCGCCGGCGCCCAAGTGTCCGTCGGCGCCCGCGTGTTCGCCGCCGCCCGGGCGCCCGGCGGCGCCGTCGGGAGTGGCGGACGGGGCGTGGTTGGACGAGGGGCCCGGGGTCGGGGCGGCCGCGGTGTTGTCGTGGACCTCGACGTGCTCGCGGCGCAGCTCGTCCCGGATCACCTCCTCGTCGGTGTAGCGCTCGACGACCAGGCGGACCCGCTCGATCGGCGCCAGGTACTTGCGGACCACCGGCCGCTCCTCGCGCAGCGTGACCTCCTCCACCGCCTCGGCGATGTCCTTGTCGCTCAACGAGGCCCGCTCCGCCTCGCCGACCGGCGTCCGCTCCACCCGGACCCGCTCGCGGACCACCGGCACCCGGCGCTCCACCGCCTCGCTGGTCACGTACTTGCGCAGCTTCGCGGTGCCCACGACATGCCACTCGGTGGTGATGTCCAGCCGTTCCTCACGGCAGGTGATCTCCACCGGAGCGTTCGGCGCCGATGAGGCCGCGCCCGCGCGGTCGGGCGCCGGGGTGCCGGAGGTGGCGGCCCGGGGGGCCGCCCCCACGGCGGCGGCGGGGGCCCCCC
>NZ_JBHWUI010000194.1:0-14018 GCF_042737525.1 Kitasatospora sp. NPDC059973
CAGGCCCGGTACGGGCGCCGCGCCCGGAGCGCGCTCGCCGGCTGCTCGCCGGGGCCGGTCCGGCCGCGCTGGTCGCCGCCGTGCTGCTGCTCGCGGGCGGCCCGGAGCAGTCCGACCGGGCGACGGCCGGATTGGCGCCGGGCGCACCGACCGCGCCGGCGTCCGGTGGCCCGCCCTCCGGGGGAGCGGCGCAGGCGCCACCCTCGGCGACCGCCGCCCTGGCCCCGGCCGGGGGGATCCCGGCGGGGTCCGACATCCCCGAGGCGCTGCGCGGCCCGATCCAGGACGCCGCCCGGCGCTGCCCCGAGCCCGAGATCACCCCCGCCCTGCTGGCGGCCATGCTCAAGGCCGAGAGCGGCTTCGACCCGGAGGCCGCCCGCCCGGAGACCGGCGAGTACGGCGTCGCGATGTGGACGCCCACCGTCTTCAACGCCTGGGCGCAGGACGGCGACCACGACGGCACCAAGGACTACATGGACCCGGCCGACGCGATCGTCTCGATGGGCAACTACGTCTGCTGGCTCGACCAGCAGCTCAAGCGCCGCGGCTACACCCGGGACCTCCCGGCCCTGATCACCGCCGGCTACCGGACCAGCGACAAGACCGTCGCCGACGCGGGCGGCGTCCCCGATCGGGTGAAGCCGCACGTCGCGAGGGTGCTCGGCTACCTCGCGGAGTACGGGGGCTGAGCGGCCCGGAACGGTTCGGACACGGTATGACCCCGACCACATCCGTGCCGCCCCACCGGCGGGGTTGCCCGGCTACCGGGCCCCGGCAATGCGATGCTCGGCCGCATGATCACGAAGCTCCGCGCGGCCACCACGCGGTGGACCGTCGTCGTCCCGGTGGTGTCGTTCGTCGTCCTTGTCCTCACCTGGCACCGCGACCTGCCCGGCTGGGTGGTGGGCGTGATGGCCTGCTTCCTGGCCGGCGCGGTGCTCGCCGCGGTGCACCACGCCGAGGTGGTGGCGCACCGGGTGGGGGAGCCGTTCGGCTCGCTGGTGCTGGCGGTCGCGGTCACCGTCATCGAGGTGGCGCTGATCGTGACCCTGATGGCGGACGGCGGGGACAAGGCCGCGACGCTCGCCCGGGACACCGTGTTCGCCGCCGTGATGATCACCTGCAACGGCATCCTCGGCCTCTCCATCCTGGTGGCCGCGATCAAGTACCGGGTGGCGGTGTTCAACGCCGAGGGCACCGGCGCGGCGCTGGCCACCATCGGCACCCTCGCCACGCTCAGCCTGGTGCTGCCGACCTTCACCACCAGCTCGCCGGGACCGCAGTTCGCGCCCGCCCAGCTGGCCTTCGCGGCGGCCGCCTCGCTGGTGCTGTACGGGCTGTTCGTGGCCACCCTGACCTTCCGCCACCGGGACTACTTCCTGCCGGTCACCCCCGAGGGAAAGGTGCTCGACGAGGAGGACCACGCCGATCCGCCGACCATGCGCGCGACCCGGGTCAGCCTGGCCCTGCTGGCGGTGGCGCTGATCTCGGTGGTGGGCCTGGCCAAGGGCGTCTCGCCGACCATCGAGTCCGCCGTCTACTCGGCCGGGCTGCCGTCCTCCGTGGTGGGTGTGGTGATCGCCCTGCTGGTGCTGCTGCCGGAGACCATCGCGGCGCTGCGCTCGGCCCTGCGCAACCGGGTGCAGACCAGCCTCAACCTGGCGCTCGGCTCGGCGCTGGCGAGCATCGGCCTGACCATCCCGGCCGTCGCGATCGCCTCCGCCTGGCTCCCGGGGCCGCTGGAGCTGGGCCTCGGGCCGACGCACCTGGTGCTGCTCGTGCTGACCGTCGCGGTCGGCACGCTCACCGTCATCCCGCGCCGCGCGACGCCGCTGCAGGGTGCCGTCCACCTCTCGGTGCTGGCGGCGTACGTGGTGCTCGCGATCAATCCCTGAGCGGGCGGGGACCGGGCGGGAGCGGGCCGAAGCGGGCGGAACCGGCGGTCCGGCGACGAAGGGCGTCGCCGGGCCGCCGTCTGCACGTCCGCCGGGCCGCCGTCCGCCCACCCGCCGCCCGGGCCCGCCGGGGCGGCGTGCGAGGATGGCCCGGACCGCCCCCGACGGCGGACCTCCGCCGACCGGCCACCCCCTCACCCCAGGGTGGCCCGACTGGGCACACGGCGACGAGGTCCGCGCTCCGTACCCCGGCAGCCATTCCGGCGCGGCGTCTCCCTGCCTGCTCCCCTCACCTGCGAAGAAGACGCACCGCGATGCACCGCACCCGTTTCGCCGTACCCCCGTCCGGACCGAACCCCACCTCCCCGACCACCCGCTCCCGCACCCGCTCCCGGGTACCGCTGCGCGCCGCCGCGCTCGGCGCGGGCGGGCTGCTGCTCTCCGGCTGCGGCAGCGCCCCCGTCGCCCAGCCCGGCAGCCAGCAGGACCTCCGCGCCCGCCTCCCCAAGGCCGTCAGGGACGCCGGAGTGCTCAAGATCGGCTCGTACCTGACCTACCCGCCGGTCGACTTCAAGGACCCGGCCGGCGAGCCCGCCGGGCTGGACCCGGAGCTCGCCAGGGCGATCGGCTCCCACCTCGGCCTCCGGGTCGAATTCACCGACATGCCGTTCGACAAGCTCATCCCGGCCGTCCAGGCCAAGCAGCTCGACCTGGCGATGTCGGCCGTCATCGACACCAAGCAGCGCCAGCTCGGCGCCGCCGACGACGGGCACCAGGCCGACCCCGGCGTGGACTTCGTCGACTACTTCGCCACCGGCACCTCGATGGTGGTCAAGGCCGGCAACCAGCTGAACCTCACCACGCTGGACAGCCTCTGCGGCCGGACCGTCGCCGTCCAGCGCGGCACCGTCCAGGACGAACTGGCCGGCCGGCAGACCGCGGCCTGCCTGCGGATCGGCAAGCCCCTGCAGATCCACCGCTTCGACACCGACGAGCAGGCGCTCGCCGAGGTGGCCTCCGGCGCCGCGGTCGCCGATCTGAACGACTACCCGGTGGCCCAGTACAACACCACCCAGCCGGGCCGGGCCGGGGTGTTCCAGCTGGCCAACACGCATTTCCTGCAGTCCGGCCCCTACGGCATCACCGTCGCCAAGGACAACACCGCCCTGCGGGACGCCGTCGCCAAGGCGCTGGACCAGGTGATCCGCGGCGGCGAGTACGACAAGATCCTCGACAAGTGGAACGTCCGCTTCGGCGCGGTCTCCAGCGCGGTGGTCAACGGCGGCCTCTGACGCGGTGGCGCCGACCCCGGCCCCGATGGCCGCAACGACCGGCGATCGGGGCGGGGCCCGCGTGTCGGGGCGCGGCACGGTGGCCGCTGTCCCTATCGTCTGAGTCCGCTGAGTCCGCTGAGTCCGCAGCCGATCCGATGACCACGTGGGAGTGCGAGATGCCAGGCCCAGAGCAGCAGTTGTCCGCCGCCGGTGCCACCGGCCGCCCGGAGGACGGCGCCGACGTGATCGTGGTCGGCGCCGGCCCGGCGGGCTCCACCGCCGCCTACCACCTCGCGCGGACCGGGCTCGACGTGCTGCTGCTGGAGAAGTCCTCCTTCCCCCGGGAGAAGGTCTGCGGCGACGGCCTGACACCCCGTGCCACCAAGCAGCTGGTCGACCTCGGCATCGACGTCTCGGAGGAGGCCGGCTGGCTGCACAACCGGGGGCTGCGCCTGGTCTCCGGCCGGCGCACGCTGGAGCTGGACTGGCCGCAGCTGTCGGCCTTCCCCTCCTTCGGACTCGTGCGGCGGCGGGCGGACTTCGACGAGCTGCTCGCCCGCCGGGCCGCCTCGGCGGGAGCCCGGCTGGTCGAACACGCCAATGTGGCAGGCCCGTTGGTCGACGAGAGGACCGGCCGGATCACCGGTGTGACGGCCCGGCTGGGGGAGGACCGGCAGCCCGTCGACTACCGCGCGCCGCTGGTGGTCGCCGCCGACGGGAACTCCACCAGGCTCTCCCTCGCCATGAAGCGCTACCGCCGCACCGACCGCGCGATGGGCGTCGCCTACCGGACGTACTTCACCACCCCGCGGCACCAGGACCGCTACCTGGAGGCGTGGCTCGACCTGCGCGACCCGAAGGACCCGGCGCGACGCCTGCTGCCGGGCTACGCCTGGGTGTTCGGGATGGGCGACGGCACCGCCAACGTCGGCCTCGGCGTGCTGGACACCGCCGCGGTGGCCGGCGAACTCGACTGGCGCGACCTGCTGCGGCGCTGGTGCGCCGCGCTGCCGCCCGAGTACGGCTACACCCCCGAGGGCGTCACCGAGCCCGTCCGGGGCTCCGCCCTCCCGATGGGCCTCAACCGCCAACCCCACTACGCCGACGGCCTGTTGCTGGTCGGCGACGCGGGCGGGACGGTCAGCCCGGCGACCGGCGAGGGCATCGCCTACGCGATGGAGTCCGGCCGGTACGCCGCCGAGACGGTCGTCCAGGCGCTGGCCCGGCGCACCGACCGCGGCCGCGAACTCGCCCTGCGCGGCTACCCGCAGGCACTGCGCTCCGCCTACGACGGCTACTTCGCGCTCGGCCGGCTCGTCGCCGACGTGCTCGGCCGCCCCCGGCTGCTCGGCGCCGCCGGTGCGCTCGGCCTCGGCCACCCGGCCCTGCTGAAGGTGGCCTTCCGGCTGATGGTCAACCTCACCGAGCCGAACTCCCGCGACGCCCTCGACCGGGTGGTGCACGCCCTCGGCAAGCTGGCACCCAGCAGCCGCTGACCGCCCGCCGGTCGCCCCGGGGGCGTGACCCTCCAGTCTGCGCGCCCCCAGGGCCGGGCGGGCGCCGGTTGGCCGGATCCGGTGGGACGGGTGGTGTCGTGAGCCGTTCCGGTTGACGGGGGGTCAGGTGGTCCGTTTGTCTGGGTGGCGACACGGACACGGAGGGTGACCGACCATCCTCCGGTCCGCACCGACGCCGATCCGACGGAGACACCGTGCACCTTCGCCTTCGCCTGCTCCTCGCGCCGCTCACCGCGGTAGTGGCCCTGCTCGCCCCCGCCGTTCCGGCGTCCGCCGCCGACCCGGCCGAAGCCACCCCCTCCGACGCGTGCTCGGCGGCCGACCACCACGGCGACCCCCGCCTCGGCCCCGAGGACCTGCCGCGCACCGGCCCGGTCGGCCGCGAGCTGATCGGCTACCGGCGCACCGGCGGCCTCCCCGAGGACACGTTCCTCGCCACCTACTACGGCGCCACCGCGAACAACGGCGGCCCGGGCTGGATCTACCCGCCGGCCGACGGCTACCTCACCCTCCCCGACGGCACCCCGGTCGAGGTCGAGGTCACCCTGTACCCGAACCAGAACATCGACCGCTACGGCAGCGAGTACGGCGCCTTCCTCGCCCCCGAGGGCCTGCCCTACGCCAGCCGCTCGATCCCCCCGCAGAGCCTCGACAGCACCCCGGCGCCGAGCTGCAACTACCACGACTACAAGGTGCTCAAGCCGTTCAAGGTGCACGCCGGCCCGATCGCGCCGTGGTTCGGCCAGCCCGGTCTCGGCCTCCAGTACCAGCTCGACGCCGGGCTCGTGCCGGACGGGCCGGCCCGGCTGAACGTGCTCTGGCTCGTCGACCACGGGTACCTCGCCCGGATCTGACGCCCGCCGGACCCGCCCGCCGGACCCGCCCGCCGGACCCGCCCGGCGGGCCTCCGCCGCCGGGAGGCCCGGCCGGGCGCGAAATTCGTTGGCGCGCCCACCCGGTCCGGGATAGGAAGGCCCGATGAGTACCACTGAGACCACCCCCGACCGGCGCGGCTTCACCGCCGTGATCCTCGACCTGGGCGACATCCAGCTCCACCCCTGGGGCCGGCTGACCGACGTCCGGGGCGGGGTGGTGCCCGGGCTGCTGGCCGCCGCCGCCGATCCGGAGATCGCCCGGTGGAACCCGCTCCGCGTCACCGACCCGGCCGGGGCCGAGGCCTACCTGGACCGCTGCGACGCGGGCTGGGCCGACGGCGCCACGGCCGCCTTCGCGGTGGTCGGCGCCGCCGGCGGCACGCTGCTCGGCAACTGCGCGCTCCGCTGGGTCGACCGCGCCGACGGGCTCGCGATGATCGGCTACTGGCTCCTCCCGGCCGCCCGCGGGCGCGGCGTCGCGACCCGGGCCGTCCGGGCCGTCACCGGCTGGGGCATCGCCACGGCCGGCACCCGCCGGATCGAGATCGCCCACGCGGTCGGCAACGACACCTCCTGCCGGGTGGCCGAGCGCTGCGGCTACCCCGCCGAGGGCACCCTGCGCGCCTCCCACCACTACGGCGACGGTGGTTACCAGGACGAGCACCTGCACGCCCGCCTCGCCACCGATCCCGAGCCGCCGCTGCGCTGACCGGTCCTCCCGGTCCGGCCCCGGCGCAGCCGTGCCCGGGCGCGCGGCGGGGGTACGGGCCTAGTCTGGAAGGGCGCGTCCGTGCGCGGTGCGGAACGGGGACGGTGGGCCATGACGGTCATCTCGGCGGCACTCTTCGGTACCGACTGGCGCACCGCGTCACCCGGCTCCGAAGCGTTGCTGCACGAGTGCGCGGCGCGAGGCTGGACGGTCCTGGTGATGGGGCCCGGGCCGGCCGAGGTACCGGTCCTGGCCCTGGCGGCCCCGGGTGACGAGCCCGTCCGGGCGGCCCTCGGCCTGGTCGACGGCAGGCCCGAGCACGCGGTGGTGGTCGCCGCGAGCCTGCGCGAGGTGCTGATGGCGCGTCGCGCACGGGTCCCGTGCGTCGCCGTGGCGGGCGACGCCGGACCGCGGTCCGAGCTGCGGGCGGCCGGCGCGGTCGAGGTGCACCGCGACGCCGCCGCCCTGTTGCGCGTGTTGGACGACAGCCTGTTGGCCCGGCCCCGGGCCTTCGGCGACTGCCGCCCGACGGCTCCGGCCGCACCGGCCGGCCGGAGCGGTTGACGTACACCCCGACCGGGCATCCGCCCGGAGACGAGGACGGCGTCACCGGAAGCGTCGGAGGTGACCGAGATGGACGGA
Organism: Kitasatospora sp. NPDC059973; assembly: GCF_042737525.1. Lineage (NCBI taxonomy): Bacteria > Bacillati > Actinomycetota > Actinomycetes > Kitasatosporales > Streptomycetaceae > Kitasatospora > Kitasatospora sp. NPDC059973. Next base: position 6,913 of record NZ_JBHWUI010000194.1, read on the forward strand.
CCCGCGTTGAGCGGACGGGAGCGGCGTCTCCTGGAGGAGATCGAGAGCGATCTGCGCCAGGACGCCCGCCTGAACCGGCGGTTGAGCACGATGGGGGTCAAACGGCCGGGGCGGGTCCGGGGCGGGCTGAGTCGCCTGTGGCACCGGCTGCCCGCCGGGGTGGTGATGACGGCGCTGGTGATGTCCGCGATCTGCCTGAGCATCGGCGTGCGCACCCCGACCGTGCCCGTACTGACCGCCGTGGTACTGGTCTGGACGGTCAGCGTGGCCGTCGCGGCCGTGGTGGCGCTGCTGCTGCGGCGGCGCCGCCGCGCGGCCGGGATCCCCCCGGAGGGCCTGCTGGGCGGCGACCGCCCCGACGGGCGGGAACGCCCGGACGGCCGGGACCGGCCCGAGGGCCGCGAGCGCCGGCCGTGGGACCGGCCGGAGGCGTGAGCACCATGACCACCGAACTGCGGGAGTACCGCCCGGGCTCCCACCATGCCGCCGACCAGACCCTGGTCGGCTACGAGGTCGAGGGCACCGACGGCCCGCTCGGGCGGGTCGAGCGGGACACCGGCGACCGGCTGCTGGTCGATGCCGGGGCGTGGGTGCCGGGCTTCCGGGTCCCGGTGCCGGTCGCCCTGGTGGCCCGGATCGACCATCTGGAGCTGGTGGTCCACCTGGACTGCCCCCGGGCGCACGTCCGTGCCCTCCCCCCGCCCGCCGTCGTCGAGGCGCGTGGGGGCGGCCGGCCGGGCCCGGGGTGATCCCGGCCCCGGGCGCGCGGATCAGTCGCCCCGCAGCCGCACGAAGGTGGCCGCCGGCGGCCGGCCGGTGACGGTCACCTCCGCCCGCAGCGGGCCGGTCAGCGGCCGCAGGCTGCCGTGGTCCGGGTCGCGCACCGGTGCGCCCAGCAGTCCGTCCACCGCCTCCGCCACCTGCCGCGCCTGCACCGCGGTGAGCCGGGGCGTGGAGAGCAGCACCGGGCCGTCGTCCAGCTCCAGGACCAGCGCCTGCGGCCGGGCGGCCGTTCCGACGACCGCCCGGACGGTCGCGTCGACGGTGTCGCTGCGCCGGTACTTGACCCAGAGCCGGCCGGCGCCGCGCGCCCGGTAGGCCGAGCCGGCGGCCTTGCAGAGCAGCCCTTCGACGCCGGTGTCGGCCAGCCGCTCCATCCAGTTCAGCGCCTCCGTCCGGTCGGTGGTGGCCAGCACCGGCTGGACCGGCGGCGGGACGCCGTCGAGCGCGGCCAGCAGCAGCCGGCGCCGGTCGGTGAGCGGCAGTCGGCGGACGTCGCGCCCGGGCAGCGCGAGCAGGTCGAAGGCGACCAGCCCGAGCGCCACCCCGTCCGACGCCCGGCCCTCCCGGGTGCGCAGCAGTTCCTCGAAGGCGAACCTGCCGTCCCGCCAGGCGACCAGCTCCGCGTCCAGCACCAGCCCGGCGGGCAGCCGGGCCACGGCGGCGGCGATCGGGGGGAACTCCGCGCCGAGGTCCCGCCCGGACCGGGACTGCAGGAACGCCGGGCGCTCCCCGCGGGCGAAGGCCACACAGCGGAAGCCGTCCAGCTTCAGCTCGTACTGCACGCCGGAGCCGCCGAGACCGTCGGATGGCGGGACGGCGGTCACGGCGGCCGGGCGCATCACCTCGACGGGCGGCTCCAGCACCACCGGGGAGCCGGTGCCGCTGTCGCTGTCGGTGCCGCTACCGGTGGCGGTGCGGGTGCGCGTGCGGGTGCGGGTGCTGCTGCGCGGCGGGTCGCTGCGGCCGGCCGGTGGCTCGTCCGGCGACGACGGCGCCGACGCCGGCGGGGGGAGCGGGCGGGCCCGCCCGCTGTCCAGGAGCGGCGCGAGCAGGTCCCCGAACTCCGCCAGCCGGTCCGGGAGTTCGGCGAGGTCGAAGGTCAGGTCCGCCGTCGAGCCGGCCGCCTCCAGCTCCGTCCAGGAGACCGGCGTGGACACCGTGGGCCGGGGCCGGGCCCGCAGGGTGTAGGGCGCGGCGGTGGTCTTCTTGGCGTTGTTCTGCGACCAGTCCACCAGGACCCGCCCGGCCCGGCGCGCCTTGGCCATGGTGTGCACCACCAGGTCCGGATGGGCCGTCTCCAGCGCGGCCGCGAGGGCCTTGGCGTAGGCGGAGACCTTGCTGCTGGGCGTCGGCTCCAGCGGCACCAGCAGGTGCAGCCCCTTGGAACCGGAGGTCTTCACCCAGCAGTCGAGGCCGTCCGCCGCCAGCCGCTCGCGCAGCAGCCCGGCCACCGTCCGGCAGGTCAGCACCGACGCGCCCTCGCCCGGGTCGAGGTCCAGCACCAGCCGGTCCGCCAGCCCGGGCGCGGCGGCGTGCCACTGCGGCACGTGCAGCTCCAGACAGCCCAGGTTGGCCGCCCAGAGCAGCGCCGCACCGTCGTCCAGCACCACCTGACGGAGGTCCCCGGAGCTGCTCGGCACCTCCACGGTGCGGACCCAGCGAGGTGTCCCGGCGGGCGGGTTCTTGGCGATGAACGCCTCGCCCTCGACCCCCTCCGGACAGCGCAGGAAGGAGACCGGACGGTCCCGCAGATGGGGCAGCAGCACGGTGTGCACGGCCGCGTAGTAGCGCAGCACGTCCCCCTTCAGCGTGCCGGTGCGCGGGTAGTACACCTTGTCCAGGTGCGAGAGGGCGATCGAGCGCCCGTCCACCACCATCTGCGGCATGGCCGCCTCCGAGCTGCGCCGGGACCGCGCGCCCGTTCGCCGGGCCCGCGCAGCCAGTCTGCCCGCCCGCCCGCTACGGCGCGAGCAGGCTACGGGCCGTCCGGAGCAGCTCCTCGTCGGCGGCCGGCTCACGCACCCCGGCGAGGCCGGAGCGGAACAGCGAGGCGCCCTCGACCAGCATCAGGAACACCTGGGCGCGGCCCTGGACGACGGCGTCCGGCAGGTCGGGCCGGCGGTCGGCGAGGAAGGCCGCGATCCGGGCCCGGTAGTCGGCGTAGAAGGCGCGGACGGCGTCCGCCACTGCCTCGTCCCGGGCGGCGAACGCCCAGACCTCGGCGAACAGCCGCACCAGCCGGGCGTCCTCCTGCTCGGCCAGCAGGGCGCTGATCAGTGCCTGTGCCGTCCGGTCGGCGGCCTCGGCCGCCCCGGCGCCCGCCGGGTCCGCCGTCGCCGGCGGATCCGTCGCCGGGTCCGCCGGGGCGAGCAGGGGCGCCAGCCGCTCGGCGGACCGGGTGAGCACCCGCCCCAGGACGGCCGCCACCAGCGCGGCATGCGTCGGGAAGTAGTACTGCAGATGCCCCAGTCGGACCCCGGCCGCCGCCGCGACCGCCCGCATCGACAGCTCGGTGCCGCCCGCGGTCACCAGCAGGTCCTCGGCCGCGTCCAGGAGTTCCGCGCGCCGCTGCTCGCCCTTGCCGCTCACGCCGCCACCGCCGCCCGCTCGCTCCGGACGTCGACCGTGACGCCCAAGGCCGCGAGGTCGGCCAGGACCCGACCCGGGCGGGGCGTCTGCTCCGGGAACGCCACCCCGGCCGGAGCCGGCGCGCCGTCCGTCCCGAGCACCCGTCGCAGGCCCAGCAGGGCGCCGACCGCCGTCAGGTGCGCCTGCCCGGAGCGGTCCTCGACCACCGCGCCCAGCCCGGCCCCGCCGTGCCCGACGTCGATCCGCAGCCGGGCCACGCCGCCCTCGCCGGGCGAGTACAGCAGGGCGCGCCGGGCCGGCTCCCAGCGGTCGCCCCGGCCCCAGCGGAAGAGTCCGGTGTGCTTGGCGGCCAGCAGCGCCGCGGTGCTGAGCGGGGAGCTGAAGCCGATCCGGGTGGTGGCGGTGGTCGTACCGAGCGTGAGCGGGAGGGTGAACTGCTCCGGTGTGTCGATCCCGGCGACCTTGGTGGCGTCGTCACCGATCCGTACGGTGCGCGGCCCGCTGAGCGGGGCCACCGACCGGCGGCGGCCGTCCCGGACCACCTCGTAGTCCAGGCCGAGCCGGTCCATGAACTCCACCGAGTCGGCGCCGGCCCGGTCCGCGAGGTCCCAGCGGATCGCGGTCTCGACCCGCTCGGCGCCGCCGAGCCGCTCCGCCAGGGCGGCCGCGACCAGGCTGGTGACCCCGCCCATCCAGGCGGAGGAGAGCAGCACGGGGCTGCTCGGGCGCAGCAGCGCCGCCACCGTGGCGGCCCGCTGCAGCCGGGCCGTCCAGCGGGTCACGTCCACGAACGGCACACCGGCCCGGACGGCGGCCCGCAGCACGCGGTCGTCCGGGTCGTTGACCACCCCCACCACGGCGCGGACGGCGGCGTCGAAGGGCGCCGGGTCGGCGAGGTCCCAGCGGCGGACGGTAACGGCCGGGGTGCCGGCCGGCTGCCCGAGCTCCTGGGCGAGCGCGGCCCCGCGCTGCTCGGAGCGGCCGGTGAGCAGCAGGGGCCAGTCGGGCGCCGCCAGCCGGGCCAGCTCGGCGCCGACGGTGCCGTAGCCGCCGACCAGCAGGACGGGACCCTCGGGATCGTGGGTCAGGTGGTCGTGGACGTCCGGGGAGAGGTTCATGGGGAAAGAATAGGTCAGTCGACCTAAAAGTTCTGTGAGTCCGTCAACGGAGCCCCGTCACCAGCGCGTACGCGTCCCCGACGTGGTCCTCGATCCGGGCCCAGTCGACCGGCGGTCCGTCGAGACGCACCCCGACCCAGCCGCGGTGGCCCACGTACGGAGGCCGGAAGTACCGCTCCGGCGCCTCGGCGACCAGGAACTCCTGGGCGCCCGCCGGAGCCGGGCACCAGAAGGCGAGGCGGTCGTCGTGGTGGTGGTCGGCGAGCATCACGAACACCCGGGCCCGCCGCCCGGCCCCGGCGAACCAGGTCGGCTCCCCGTGGCTGACCCGCTCGGACACCTCCGGCAGCGCCAGGCAGAGCGCCCGCAGCCGGTCGACGGGGCCCGCCACCCCCGTAGGGGGCCCCGCCGGCCCCGCGGCCGTCACCGCGGCCACCGCCTCAGCCGGCCGACGGGCGCGGCGAGCCCGGGTAGGTGCCGAAGTACCACTGGTTGCCCTCCGGGTCGGCGGCCGCGAAGTCCCGCGAGCCGTACTCGGTCTCGTGCAGCTCCTCGGTGATCCGGGCCCCGGCGGCCACGGCCCGCGCGTGCAGGGCGTCCGGCTCCGCCGTGACCACGTACGCGCTGAAGGCGCCCGGCTGCCCGGGGCAGGGCTCGCCGCCCTCGGCCTCGGGCCGGTCGGAGCCCAGCATCACGCCGCCGCCCTCCGGCCAGGCCAGCTCGGCGTGCGCGACGAACTCGCCCTCGCCGTACGCGACGACCTCCTCGAAGCCGAAGGCCTCCACCAGGAAGCGGATCAGGGCACGGGCGTCGCGGGCGCGCAGGCTGGGCCACACCTGCGGGGCGGGAGTCTTCTCGTTCATGGGGATCTGCCTCCTCGGGGCGGTCCGGGTTCCTCTCACGACCCCCACTCTGGCGCCGCCGCCCCTGGGCCGCCTTGGACGTTTCGGAACTTCGCCGCGTCCGGGCCCTCCTCGGCCAGCCAGAGGCTGGGCGCGCACCCGGCCAGCGCGCGGAACTCGCGGGCCAGGTGGGCCTGGTCGAAGTAGCCGCAGCGGGCCGCCAGCTCCGCCAGCCGGGGCGCCGGGCCCGCAGCGGCCAGCAGGTGCCGGGCGCGGTCGAACCGGATCACCCGGGCGGCGGCCTTCGGGGTCAGCCCGGTCTCGTGGCGGAACCGGCTCCGCAGGTGCCGGCTGCTCCATCCGGTCTCCCGCGTCAGCGCCGACACCGGGAGCGACCCCCCACTGCGCCGCAGCTCGGACCAGGCGCGGACGACCTCGGGCGGCACCCGCCCGGAGGGACGGGCGGCCCGCAGCAGCGCGCCGTCCAGGACGGCGAACCGCTCCGGCCAGCCGGCGGCCAGCTGGAGCTCCTCCTGGAGCCGCCCGCTCGCCCGCCCCAGCACGGCCTCCGCGGGCACGTCCACGCCAGCCAACTCCCCGGCCGGCAGGCCGAGCAGGGCCCGGGCGGCCAGCGGGTGGACGGCGATCTGGACGCCGGACTGCCGCCCGTCGTGGGTGATCAGGGCGGGCGAGGTGTGCAGCCCGCCGAGCAAGGTGGCGTAGTCGCCGCCGGGCTGGGCCGGATCCGGGTGCCCGGCGACGGTCAGCGGCTCGTCCAGGGTGAGGATGAAGGTCAGGTACGGGGACGGCAGGCCCCGGTGCACGGCGGGTGCCAGGCCGCGCTGGCGGTAGCCGGAGTACCAGGCCACGTACGGCCGCAGCGCGCCGGCGGGCCGGGCCCGTACGGACTCGTCGACCGGGTCGGGGAGGTCCTGCGTCACGCCCCCAGTATCGGTCCCGGTGCCGGTCCCCGTGCCGGTCCCGGCGGGCCGGGGGCGCCGCCGTGCTGGCTCGCGGGCGCCCGGGGTGTTGCTTATGGTGAGCGCACCGGAACACCCGGTGCTCGGGGGGAAGACCTGCGAAGGAGTCCCAGTGACCACTGCCCGAGAGATCATGCACACCGGTGCCCAGTGCATCCGCGCCGACCAGACGCTCGCCGAAGCCGCCATGATGATGCGGGACATGAACGTCGGTGCTCTCCCGATCTGCGGCGACGACCAGAAGCTGAAGGGCATCATCACCGACCGCGACATCGTGGTCCGATGTATCGCCGAGGGCAAGGAGCCGGCGGACATGACCGCCATGGAGCTGGCCGGGCACCTGCACTGCGTCCGCGCCGACGACTCCATGGAGGCGGTGCTGAAGAAGATGGAGCAGCACCAGATCCGGCGCATCCCGGTGATCGACGGCGACCGGCTGGTGGGCATGATCAGCGAGGCCGACCTGGCCATGGGCCACCGCGACGGCCACCGGCTGACGGACCAGCAGATCATCGAATTCATGGACAGCGTCTACATGATGCGGTGATCGCGCGGCGCCGGGCCCGGTGCGGGAGCGCCCCGGGCCGACTCGGCCGGTGCCCCTCCGCGTGAGCGGTTCGGCGCCGTCCGGGTGTGCCACGACGCCGCTGGACCGGACCGGGTGGTCGGGTGCAGCGGCGTTGTCGTGCCCGGGGTGGTCGGGTGTGGCGGGTGGTGCTGGGGGTGTTACTTGGTGAGGCCGGCCTTGACGGAGCAGACGGGCCAGGCGCCGGGGCCCTGGGCGGCGAGGACCT
>NZ_JBHWUI010000195.1:0-13833 GCF_042737525.1 Kitasatospora sp. NPDC059973
GGGAACCGGGCCCGCGGCGCACCGCTGCGGCGGGGTGGGGATGCGGTCGTGCGACGGCATCCCCTCCGCCGTGTCCGGGCGGCCGCCCGCGCGCCCCGGCGCCACCGCTCCCGGGCTCCGCCGGGAGGACGTGTCGGGGGACACACGGGGTGAACCGGCCGTCGGGCCTGGGCAGGTTGGTTACCGGCGGGTAGCATGACGGTGAAGCAGCGCCGCTCACGTGCCCCCGTGCGACGGACGGCGGCAGCCTGCCCACCTCAACCTGTTGGTCCCTGGGAGGAGAGCCCCCGTGCCTCGTACCGCGAGGGACGTCGTCTTCGTCGATGGCGTCCGCACCCCGTTCGGCAAGGCCGGCCCGAAGGGCATCTACCACGAGACGCGCGCCGACGACCTCGTCGTCAAGTGCATCCGGGAGCTCGTGCGCCGTAACCCGAACCTGCCCGTCGAGCGGATCGACGAGGTCGCCATCGCGGCCACCACGCAGATCGGCGACCAGGGTCTGACCATCGGCCGCACCGCGGCCCTGCTGTCCGGCCTGCCGAAGTCCGTTCCCGGTTACGCCATCGACCGCATGTGTGCGGGCGCGCTGACCGCCGTGACCACGACCGCCGGCGGCATCGCCTTCGGCGCGTACGACGTGGTCGTGGCCGGCGGCGTCGAGCACATGGGCCGTCACCCGATGGGCGAGGGCGTCGACCCGAACCCGCGCTTCGTGTCCGAGAAGCTCGTCGACGAGTCCGCCCTGTTCATGGGGATGACCGCGGAGAACCTGCACGACCGGTTCCCGCACATCACCAAGGAGCGCTGCGACGCCTACGCCGTGCGCTCGCAGGAGAAGGCCGCCAAGGCGTACGCCAACGGCGACATCCAGCCCGACCTGGTGCCGATCTCGGTCCGCAACTCCAACCCCGAGGTCGGCGAGACCGGCTGGGGCCTGTCGACCACGGACGAGCCGATGCGCCCGGGCACGACGATGGAGTCGCTGGCGGGTCTGAAGACCCCGTTCCGCCCGCACGGCAACATCACCGCGGGCAACTCGGCCGGTCTGAACGACGGCGCCACCGCGTCGCTGCTGGCCGCCGAGGACGTCGCCGAGGAGCTCGGCCTGCCGGTCAAGATGCGCCTGGTCTCGTTCGCCTTCGCGGGCGTCGAGCCCGAGGTGATGGGCATCGGCCCGGTGCCGGCCACCGAGAAGGCGCTGGCCAAGGCCGGTCTGACCATCGACGACATCCAGGCCTTCGAGGTCAACGAGGCCTTCGCCGTCCAGGTGCTGGCCTTCCTGGACCACTACGGCATCGCGGACGACGACGAGCGGGTCAACCCGTTCGGCGGTGCGATCGCCTTCGGCCACCCGCTGGCCTCCTCGGGCGTGCGCCTGATGAACCAGCTGGCCCGCCGCTTCGAGCAGCGCCCGGACGTCCGTTACGGCCTCACCACGATGTGCATCGGCTTCGGCATGGGCGGCACCATCATCTGGGAGAACCCGCACTTCGAGGGTGGTAAGTGACCATGAGCACCACGACTGAGCTGCTGCAGCAGGGCGCCGAGCTGTTCCCCGGCGAGGTCGTCACGACCGCGCACGTCCGCCACCTGGACCTGCCGCTGCAGGCCGGCCGGCTGGCCCTGATCACCCTGGACAACGGCTTCGACCACACCAAGCCGACCACCTTCGGCCCGGGCTCGCTGCTGAAGCTGTCCACCGCGCTGGACCAGGTCGAGGCCGAGGCCGCCGCGGGCACGATCGTCGGTGTCGCGATCACCGGCAAGCCGTTCATCTTCGCGGTCGGCGCCGACCTCAAGGGCGTCGAGATCCTCAAGGAGCACGCGGACGCGCTGGCCATCGGCAAGGGCGGCCACGAGGTCTTCAAGCGGATCGCCGCGCTGCCCGTCCCCTCCTTCGCCTTCTACAACGGCGCGGCGATGGGCGGCGGCGTCGAGGTCGGCCTGCACGCCACCTACCGCACCGTCAGCGCGGGCGTCCCGGCGTTCTCGCTGCCGGAGGTCTTCCTGGGCCTCGTCCCCGGCTGGGGCGGCTGCACCATCCTGCCGAACCTGATCGGCCCCTCGAAGGCGATCAAGGTCATCATCGAGAACTCGATGAGCCAGAACAAGCAGCTCAAGGGCAAGGACGTGTTCGAGCTGGGGATCGCCGACGCGATCTTCGAGCCGGCCGACTTCCTGGAGCAGTCGCTGCTCTGGGCCGCCAAGGTGCTCACCGGCGACGTCGTGGTCGAGCGCGAGGCGATCGACCGCGGCAAGGCCTGGGACGACGCCGTCGCCTGGGGCCGGCTGGTCGCCGACTCCAAGGTGCACGGCGCGGCCCCGGCCGCCTACAAGGCGCTGGACATCATCCAGCAGGTCAAGGACGCCGACCTGCAGGCCGGCTTCGACGCCGAGGACGCGGCGCTGGCCGACCTCATCATGAGCGGCGAGCTGCGCAGCGGCATCTACGCCTTCAACCTGGTGCAGCGCCGGGCGAAGCGTCCGTTCGGTGCGCCGGACAAGTCGCTGGCCCGCCCGGTCACCAAGGTCGGCGTCGTGGGCGCCGGTCTGATGGCCTCGCAGCTGGCGCTGCTGTTCGCCCGCCGGATGGAGGTGCCGGTGGTCCTCACCGACATCGACCAGGAGCGCATCGACAAGGGCGTCGGCTACGTCCACGCCGAGATCGACAAGCTGCTCGGCAAGGGCCGGATCGGCCAGGACAAGGCCAACCGGCTCAAGGGCCTGGTCACCGGCTCGCTCGACAAGGCCGCCGGCTTCGCCGACGCGGACTTCGTGATCGAGGCCGTGTTCGAGGAGATGGGCGTCAAGCAGAACGTCTTCGCGGACCTGGAGAACGTGGTCTCGCCGACCTGCGTGCTGGCGACCAACACCTCCTCCCTCTCGGTCACCGAGATGGCCTCGAAGCTGAAGCACCCCGAGCGGGTCGTCGGCTTCCACTTCTTCAACCCCGTCGCGATCCTGCCGCTGCTGGAGATCGTCCGCGGCGAGCAGACCGACGACGCCGCGCTGGCCACCGCCTTCGGCGTCTCGAAGAAGCTGAAGAAGACCTCGGTGCTGGTCAAGGACGCCCCGGCGTTCGTGGTGAACCGGATCCTGACCCGCTTCATGGGCGAGATCCAGGACATCATCGACGAGGGCACCCCGATCGCCACGGTCGAGAAGGGCGTCGAGCCGCTCGGCCTGCCGATGTCCCCGATCGTGCTGCTGGAGCTGGTCGGCCCGGCCATCGCGCTGCACGTCTCGGAGACGCTGCGCGGCGCCTTCCCGGAGCGGTTCACCGTCTCCGAGAACCTCGGCCGGGTGGTCAAGGCCGGCAAGCGCGGCTTCTACACCTGGGTCGACGGCAAGCAGGTGCTCGACCCCGAGGTGCTGGAGCTGCTCACCTTCGGCGACACCGTGCTGACCGAGGAGCAGGTGCTGAACCGCGCTCTGGAGGCCGTCGCGCAGGAGATCGGCCTGATGCTGGAGGAGGGTGTCGTCGCCGAGGCGCAGGACATCGACCTCTGCATGATCACCGGCGCTGGCTGGCCCTTCCACCTGGGCGGGATCACCCCGTACCTGGACCGTGAGGGCGTCTCGGAGCGGGTGAACGGCAAGCGGTTCCTCGCCCCCGGCGTGGCCTCGGTGCCCGCCTAAGGCGTAGGCCCCGTACGACGCGGGAGCCCCGGTGACCTCAGGGTCACCGGGGCTCCCGCGCGTCGTGGCGGGGGCGGTGGGGCGCGGCGGGCACTCTCGGCGGGGCGGGGCCGGGGGAGCCCGGGGCCGCGGGCGCGAGGGCCCTGTCGCGTGCCGGGCGCGGTCAGCGCTTGAGGCGGTAGACCACGGTGTCGGCGAAGACGCCGACCATCTCGTAGTGGGTGTCCAGCAGGTTCTCGATCTTCGGGATCATGCCGGGCTGGTAGGGCGCCAGGCCGGAGTCGTCCACGACGATCTCGGGCAGCCCCTTGGCGATCTCCCGGTCGAAGGTCTGCCAGGCGTTGCTGACGCTGAACTGCTCGCCGACGTTGGCGTTGCCGTCCTTGCCGCCGCTGAAGTTGGTCAGGAAGCCCGCGGTCAGGTAGCGGGTGGCCGGCTTGCGGTCGGCCAGCCAGTACAGCTCCGGGTGCATGCCCCAGACCAGCACGGTGTCCTGCGGCTTGCTCTGCGCGGCGACCGCGGTGGCCACCTCGGTGGTCCGGGTGAGCCGCTCCCCCGGCCAGGCCAGCGCGAGGCCCCAGAACACCGTGGCGGCCGCCGTGGTGTACACCAGGACCGGTTTCCAGCGGATCGCCGAGGTGGCGACCGCGCCGGTGCCCAGCAGCACCAGCGGGGGCATCAGCTGCAGGTAGTAGTGGCCGAAGAAGTGGAACCCGACGCTGACCGCGACCACCGAGGAGAGCAGCCAGACCCAGAGGTCGGTGGTGGAGCCGTGCTCCTCCCCGGCGACCGGCAGCGGGCGGTGGCGGTGCTTCAGCCAGAGCCGGCGGCCGACCGGCAGCAGGAAGCCCAGGCCGGCGCCGACCAGGATCGCCGAGTTGCCCAGCGCGCGGCCGGCCATCTGCAGCCAGGCGCCGCCCACCGAGGCGTAGTCCCCGCTGCCGGTGACCACCCAGAACAGGAAGCCCTTGGGTTTGGTGAGGATCACCGCGACCAGCGCTATCGGCAGGGTGAAGCCGAATCCGATCTTGAACAGGGCGGGCGGCCAGCGGACCCCGCGCCGGCGGGCGTCCTGGAACAGCATCCAGAGCACCGGCAGCAGGACGGCGCCGCCGGTCTGCTTGGTCAGCGAGCAGAGTGCCACCGCGATGCCGGCGGCCAGCCAGCGGCGGCGCTCGGCGTACCGGAAGGCGGCCACCATGGCGGGCAGCATGAAGACCTCGAAGGTCGCCGCCTGGGTGTCCTCCGGGGAGAGCCCGATGGAGACCAGCAGGTAGAGCAGACCCGCCCCGGCGCCCGCCCGGTTGCCCCAGCGGCCGCGGGCGATCGAGGCCAGCAGGATCGCGGTGACCAGGTGGGCGACCACCGCCAGGGTGCGCAGCGGCCAGAGCGAGGCGGAGCCGAAGACGGCGAAGCAGGCCTGGTAGAGCCAGGGCAGCAGCGGCGGCTTGCGGTCGACCACGGTGTCGTAGAGGACGCCGCCGTCCGCCAGCATCCGGGCCTGGGTGGCCAGGAACCCCTCGTCGGGGCTCCAGACCGGCCGGACGAAGGAGGGGATGTGGGTGGCGAGCGCGACCAGGGCCAGCACCGGCACCAGCCTCGTCCAGTAACCCTGGCGGACGCGGTCGGGCAGGCGCTCGGCAAGCCCGACGAGGCGGGGGCGGGTGGGGGTCGGCACGGATGACAACCTACCGGGCGGGATCGGCGCGGGCAGCGCCGGTCCCGCCTTTCGGTGCGATTATCAGCCTGTCTTGCGACGAACTGTTGCCAGGTTGTGGCAAACGGCCGCGGGCCGGGCGGCTCAGGCCCGGACGGCCGCCACGTCCAGCCGGGAGACCAGGGCCGTCACCTTGCGGGCGATGTCCGGGGCGGTGAGACCGATCTCGGCGAGGATCTCGGGCCGCGAGGCGTGGTCCAGGAACTCCTGCGGGATGCCGAAGTCGCGCACCGGGACGTCCACCTCGGCGTCGCGCAGCGCCTGCGCCACGGCGGCGCCCACACCGCCGACGCGGCCGTTGTCCTCGATCGTGACGACCGCGCGGTGCTCGGCGGCCAGGCCCGGCAGGGCGCGGTCCACCGGCTTGACCCAGCGCGGGTCCACCACGGTGGCGGTGACGCCCTCGGCCGCCAGCAGGTCGGCGACCTCCAGGCTCGTCGCGGCCATCGCGCCGACCGAGACGATCAGCACGTCGGCGCGGCGCTCCTCGGCCGGGGCCTCGGGGGCGCGCAGCACGTCCATGCCGCCGATCCGGCCGACCGCGGGGACGGCCGGGCCGACCGTGCCCTTGGAGTAGCGGACCACGGTCGGGGCGTCCTCCACCTCGACGGCCTCGCGCAGCTGGGCGCGCAGCTGGTCGGCGTCGCGCGGGGCGGCGAGCCGCAGACCGGGGACGACCTGGAGGATCGACATGTCCCACATGCCGTTGTGCGAGGCGCCGTCGGTGCCGGTGACACCGGCCCGGTCCAGCACGAAGGTGACGCCCAGCCGGTGCAGCGCCACGTCCATCAGGACCTGGTCGAAGGCCCGGTTGAGGAAGGTCGCGTAGACCGCGAACACCGGGTGCAGGCCGTTGGTGGCCATGCCGGCCGCGCTGGTCACGGCGTGCTGCTCGGCGATGCCGACGTCGAAGATCCGGTCCGGGAAGGCCTTGGCGAACGGGGCCAGGCCGACCGGGTGGAGCATCGCGGCGGTGATGCCGACGATGTCCTCGCGCTCGCGGCCGAGCGCGACCATCTCCTCGCCGAAGACGGACGTCCAGTCCTTGCCGGCGCTCTTGATCGGCAGGCCGGTCTCCGGGTGGATCACGCCGACCGCGTGGAAGCGGTCCTCCTCGTTGTTCTCGGCGGCGTGGTAGCCGCGGCCCTTCTCGGTGAGGCAGTGCACGATCACCGGGCCGCCGAAGCCGCGCGCCTTGGTGAGCGCGGACTCCAGGGCGGTGAGGTCGTGGCCGTCGATCGGGCCGATGTACTTGAGGCCGAGGTCCTCGAACATGCCCTGCGGGGCGATGAAGTCCTTGAGGCCCTTCTTGGCGCCGTGCAGCGTCTCGAAGAGCTGCTGGCCGACCACCGGGGTGCGCTGCAGGGCGTCCTTGCCCCAGGAGAGGAAGCGCTCGTAGCCCTGGGTGGTGCGCAGCGTGGCCAGGTGGTTCGCCATCCCGCCGATGGTCGGGGAGTAGGACCGCTCGTTGTCGTTGACGACGATGACCAGCGGGCGGTCCTTGGAGTCGGCGATGTTGTTGAGCGCCTCCCAGGCCATGCCGCCGGTGAGGGCGCCGTCGCCGATCACGGCGACGACCGGGTCCTTCTTCCCCTGGAGCTGGTTGGCCTTGGCCAGGCCGTCGGCGTAGGAGAGCACGGTCGAGGCGTGCGAGTTCTCGATGACGTCGTGCTCGGACTCGGCGCGGGAGGGGTAGCCGGAGAGGCCGTCCTTCATCCGCAGCCGGGAGAAGTCCTGGCGGCCGGTGAGCAGCTTGTGGACGTAGCTCTGGTGGCCGGTGTCGAAGAGGATGCGGTCGCGCGGCGAGTCGAAGACCCGGTGCAGCGCGACGGTCAGCTCCACGACGCCGAGGTTGGGCCCGAGGTGGCCGCCCGTCTTGGAGACCTCCGTCACCAGGAAGGTCCGGATCTCCTGGGCCAGCGCGGCCAGCTGTCCGGGCGTGAGCCGGTCGAGATCGCGCGGTCCCCGAATGCGGGTCAGCAGGGCCACCCGTTCCTCCTCGTTCAAAGTCGCGGACCGCGGGCGGTCCGACGGGCCTCGCTGCCCGTGTGCCGTCGCGCCGATCGGTCTCGGCGGTGCGCCGACCGGTCGAGTCTAATGTCCGCCTACCGGACACCGAGCGGGGTGCCCGGTGCCGGCGGCCCGTACTCGCCGTTCACGGCGCGCCGCGGCCACGGAGGGTCCGGGGGCGGGCACGGACGGTCGAAGGGCGGCAGACCCGGTCGGCGCCGGACACGGACGGTCGGACCGCCGCGGACCGGCCGGTACTCACGGCCGGGCGACGGACGCCTGTACGGACCGCCCGATCGGGCTGGAGTCGTCCATCTCGCTCATCACCAGGGCGAGCGCGCCGAGCACCTCGGCCCGGCCGCCCAGGGTGCCCGGGACGACCGAGAGCTGGCGGGCCGCGCTGGGGATGGCGTAGCGGGCCACCGAGTCGCGGATCGGGCCGAGCACCAGCTCACCGGCGTCGGCGAGGTCCCCGCCGAGGATCACCCGGCGCGGGTTGAGCAGGTTGCAGAGGGTGGCGACACCGGTGCCGATCTGCCGGCCGGCGTCGGCGATCACCCGGCGGCAGCCGAGGTCGCCCTGGTGGGCCAGCTCGACCACCCGGGGCACGCTCAGGTCCTGGCCGAGCGTGGAGGAGAGCAGGCCGAGCAGATAGCGGGAGCCGACGAAGGTCTCCAGGCAGCCGCGGTTGCCGCAGCGGCAGACCGGGCCGGCCTCGTCCAGCGTGATGTGCCCTATCTCACCGGCGGTGCCGCCGGGGCCGCGGTAGATCTGCCCGTTGACCACCAGTCCCGCGCCGACGCCGCTGGCCACCTTGATGTAGGCGAGGTCGCTCAGGCCGCGGCCGGCGCCCCAGACGAGTTCGCCGAGCGCGCCCAGGTTGGCGTCGTTGTCCACGTGCACCGGCATGCCGAGCCGCTCGGCCAGCTCCCGGCCGGGGGCGATGCCCGTCCAGCCGGGCAGGATCGCGGTGGAGCCCAGCGCGCCGGTCTCCACGTCGATCGGGCCGGGGACGCCGAGGCCGACGCCGATCACCTTGTCGGGGCGGAAGCCGGCCTCCTGGAGCAGCCGGTCCACCAGCGCCTCGGCGCGGTCGAAGCCCTGGGCCGCGGAGACGTCGACGTCGATCGGCTCGCTCTCCTCGGCGAGCACCCGGTGCGCGAGGTTGCCGACGGCGACCCGGAGGTGGGTGTGGCCGAAATCGATCCCCACCACGATGCCGGCGTCGCCGCTGAGCGAGACGCTGCGGGCGCGGCGGCCGCCGGAGGAGGTGTCGGCGACCACGACGGTGCCGCTCTCCTTGAGCTCCCGGACGATGTTGGACACGGTCGCCGCCGAGAGGCCGGTGGCGCGGGCGATCTCGGCCTGGGTCAGCGAGCCGGCCATCCGTACCGCGCGCAGCACCCGCTCCAGGTTGGCCCGGTGCAGTGAGGACTGCGAACCCGGTGTGTCCGTCGCCATGATCCACCCTTCCAAGGGCGAGGGAACCCCTCCGCCGGGCGATCCCTTCAACTCCTGAAGCCTAGGGCCTGACGGCGTCGGGTGGCGCGGCTACCGCGGTGGCGGGGTGGGGAAGGGGGAGGGAAGGGGTGGGGAAGGGGTGGGGAAGGTGGTCCCGGTGGACTGCTTCGGGGGCCTCGCACGGCGCCGGGCGGTGTGCCACCGGGCGCCGGGCGGTGTGCCGTCGGGGCGGCGGGCGCCGGGGACGGGGCCGCAGCTCAGAGCCGCGACGCGCGGCCTGCCGGGCTCCTGCGACCGGCCGAAAACCGCCCACCCGTACCATGGTGCCCATTCTCACCCGTCCCACCGGCCACGGACGTGACCGGCCGGGGGACGCTTCCAGACATGACGGGGCATCAGATGGCAGGGGATCACCCTACGCCGGGGGCAGGCGACACACCCGGTACCGGGCCGCAGGACAATCGGGGCGTCTCGCTCGGCCGCACGCCGGGAGGCGTGGACCCGGCCGCCGTGGCGAACCAGATGACACAGCTCGACGGGGCTCCGGTCCCCGGGCAGGGCGGACCGGCCGCGCCGGGCGCCGCACCCGGGCAGCCGCCGGCCCCGGGCAGCGAGTACGCCTACGCGCCCACCGCCGCCGCCTTCCCCGCCCAGGGCGCCCCGCCGCCGCCCGGCGCCGCACCGGCCGGCCCGTACAACCCGGCCCAGCCCCCGTTCCCGGCCCCCAACGCCGGCCAGCAGTACGGCTACACCGCTCCGCCGCCGGCCGACGGCGGAGCCGGGTACGGATACCCGCAGCAGCAGCCCGGGTACGCCTTCCCCGGCGCACCGGTGCCGGCGCCGCCCAAGCGGCGCAACCCGGTGATGGTCTGGGGCGGCATCATCGGCGGTGTGCTGGCGATCGCCATCGTCGCCGGTCTGGTCGTGCTGTTCACCGAGAACAAGAAGGACCCGGACACCCCGTCCGCGGACGGCGGCACCAGCAGCACGGGCGGCACCACCGACAGCTCGACCACCGACCCCTCCGCGGGCACCGGCGGCGGCAGCGGCGGCAGCGGCGGCAAGGCGGGCTCCTACAGCCTCGCCTGGACCGCCGCGAAGCCGGCCAACGCGGCCAGCGGCTCGCAGCTGCTCGGCATCTGGGGCGCCGACAAGGCCGTGGTGCGCGCCGACAGCTACGGCATCCGCGCGCTCAACTCGGTCGACGGCAAGGAGCTGTGGACGCTCGCGCCGCCGGCCGGCAGCAAGGAGTTCTGCGCCGTCTCGTACGGGGTGAACTCGAAGCACATCGCCGCCGTCGCGCTCAACACCGGTGACAGCGACTGCTCCACCGTCGGCGCGGTCGACATCAGCACCGGCAAGCTGCTCTGGTCGGCCAAGGTCAGCACCGAGCGGATGTCCTCGCCGACCCTGACCGTCACCGAGAAGGTCATCGGCATCGGCGGCAACGTGGCCGGCGCGGTGAACATCGCCGACGGCTCGCCGGTCTGGCAGTTCCAGCCCCGTGACAAGGACTGCAACGTCTACGGCAAGGTCGCCGGCACCCAGATCGCGGTGAGCGACCGCTGCTACGGCTCCAACGCCAACCCCAAGTCGCAGCTGGTGCTGGTCGACACCGACACCGGCAAGACCACCAGCCCCGCGCCGGTCCCGTTCACCGGCAGCATCGAGCGCATCGACAAGGTCGTCTCGGACCAGCCGCTGGTGCTGCTGGTGACCAGCGGTCCGAACGGCGACTACATCCTGCCGTTCGACAAGAGCAACAAGCCGATGACCCCGATGTCGGTCAAGGAGCCCGGGGCGGACAGCCTGCGGCTCTCCGGCCAGGCGGACGCGTTCACCCAGAACGTCGTCAGCGGCACCACGCTGTACGTCCAGACCAACCCGAGCAAGCCCGCCGTCAACGCCTACGACCTGACGACCGGCAAGCGGCTCTGGTCGTCCACCGGCGGCACCAACGACGGCATCCGGCTGGTCTCCGGCACCGACAAGGACGGCAAGGTCCGGGCCGTGCTGGACATGGGCTACGGCAAGGGCGCCAAGATCGTCACGCTCGCGCCGGCCGACGGCGCGGTGACCGAACTCGGCACCATCACCAGCCAGAAGAACTCCGACTTCATCGGCTCCAGCACCACCGAGTACGTGCTGCAGTCGGACGGTTCGCTGTTCGGTTTCGCCCGCAGCGCGGGCTCGGACGCGCCCGTGGTCAAGTACGCGAAGAAGTGACGCCGGGGGCGTAGCGCCCCGGTGCCCGACCCGGTCGAGGGCGGGGCGGAACAGGCCAACCCGCCTGTTCCGCCCCGCCCTCGAACATTTCCCCGGGCGCCGCGCGCCGGGCATGGGAGGATGCGAAGCATCAGCCTGACGAAGGAGTCCTGCGAGTGCCCGGCACCAACCTCACCCGTGAGGAGGCCCGTACCCGGGCCGACCTCCTGCACGTGGACGCGTACGACATCGAGCTCGACCTGAGCTCGGCCCGGGAGGGAGGCACCTTCCGGTCCACCACCGTGGTCCGGTTCAGCGCCAACACCCCCGGCGCGTCCTCCTTCATCGACCTCGTGGCGCCGAGCGTCGAGGAGATCACCCTCAACGGCGAGCGGCTCGACAACGCCAACTTCTCCGACAGCCGGATCACGCTGCCGAACCTGGCCGCCGAGAACGAGCTGCGGATCGTCGCCGACTGCGCCTACACCAACACCGGTGAGGGCCTGCACCGGTTCGTCGACCCGGTCGACGACGAGACCTACCTGTACACCCAGTTCGAGGTGCCGGACGCCCGCCGCGTCTTCGCCACCTTCGAGCAGCCCGACCTCAAGGCCACGTTCGCCTTCACGGTGACCGCGCCCACCGGCTGGGTCGTGGTCTCCAACTCGCCCACCCCGACCCCGGTCGGCGAGGGCGACAGCCAGGTCTGGACGTTCGAGCCCACCGGCCGGATCTCCTCCTACATCACGGCACTGGTCGCCGGCCCGTACGTCGGGGTCTTCGACAGCTACGAGAACGGCGACCAGAAGGTCCCGCTGGGCGTGTACTGCCGCCCGTCGCTGCGTGAGTTCCTGGACGCCGAGGCGATCTTCGAGGTCACCAAGCAGGGCTTCGACTACTTCCAGGAGAAGTTCGACTTCCCCTACCCGTTCGCCAAGTACGACCAGCTGTTCGTCCCGGAGTTCAACGCCGGCGCGATGGAGAACGCGGGCGCCGTCACCCTGCGGGACCAGTACGTGTTCCGCTCCAAGGTGACCGACGCCGCGTACGAGGCGCGGGCCGCGACCATCCTGCACGAGCTCGCCCACATGTGGTTCGGCGACCTCGTCACCATGGAGTGGTGGAACGACCTCTGGCTGAACGAGTCGTTCGCGACCTTCGCCGAGGCCGTCTGCCAGGCCGAGGCCCCCGGTTCGAAGTGGCCGCACTCCTGGACCACCTTCGCCAACCAGATGAAGACCTGGGCGTACCGGCAGGACCAGCTGCCGTCCACCCACCCGATCATGGCCGACATCAACGACCTGGAGGACGTCCAGGTCAACTTCGACGGCATCACCTACGCCAAGGGCGCCTCGGTCCTCAAGCAGCTGGTGGCGTACGTCGGCCAGGACGCCTTCTTCCAGGGCGTGCAGGCCTACTTCAAGCGGCACGCCTGGGGCAACACCCGCCTGGCCGACCTGCTCGGCGCACTGGAGGAGGCCAGCGGGCGCGACCTCAAGGCCTGGTCCAAGGCGTGGCTGGAGACGGCCGGCATCAACGTGCTGCGCCCGGCCCTCACCCTCAACACCGACGGCGAGATCGAGTCCTTCGCCGTGCTGCAGGAGGCCCCCGCGCTGCCGGCCGGTGCCAAGGGCGAGGCCGTCCTGCGCCCGCACCGGATCGCCATCGGCCTCTACGAGCTGGCCGACGGCGCGCTGGTGCGCACCGACCGGATCGAGCTGGACGTCGACGGTCCGCGCACCGAGGTCCCCGAGCTGGTCGGCCGGCACCGCCCGGCCGTCATCCTGCTCAACGACGACGACCTCTCCTACGCGAAGGTCCGCCTGGACGAGGACTCGCTGGCCGTCGTCACCGAGCACCTCGGCGGCTTCACCGACTCGCTGCCGCGCGCCCTGTGCTGGGCCTCCGCCTGGGACATGACCCGCGACGGCGAGATGGCCGCCCGCGACTACCTGGAGCTGGCCGTCTCGGGCCTGCGCCGGGAGTCCGACATCGGCGTCGTCCAGTCGGTGCACCGCCAGGTCAAGCTCGCCCTCGACGCCTACACCGACCCGGCGTGGAGCGAGCAGGGTCTCGCCCGCTGGGCCGAGGCCGCCGAGGAGCAGCTGCGCGCCGCCCAGCCCGGCAGCGACCACCAGCTGGCCTGGGCCCGCGCGCTGGCCGCCGTCGCCCGCAGCGAGGGGCAGCTGGACCTGCTCGCCGCGCTGCTGGACGGCTCGGTCGAGATCAAGGGCCTGGCCGTGGACACCGAGCTGCGCTGGACGCTGCTCGGCCGGCTGGCCGCCACCGGCCGCGCCGACGAGGCCGCCATCGCGGCCGAGCTGGCCCGCGACAACACCGCGGCCGGCCAGGAGCACGCCGCCAGCTGCCGGGCCGCCGTGCCGACCGCCGAGGCCAAGGCCGCGGCCTGGGCCTCGGTGATGGAGTCGGACAAGCTCACCAACTACGTCCAGGACGCGGTGATCGCCGGCTTCCAGCAGGCCGACCAGCGCGAGCTGCTGGCGCCCTACGGCGCGAAGTACTTCGCGGCGCTCAAGGGCATCTGGGAGAGCCGCAGCCACGAGATCGCGATGCTGATCATCGTGGGGCTGTACCCGTCGCTGCAGGTCGAGCAGGCCACGCTGGACGCCACCGACGCCTGGCTGAGCACGGCCGAGCCGGCGCCGGCGCTGCGTCGCCGGGTGATCGAGCAGCGCGCCGGGGTCGAGCGCGCCATCAAGGCGCAGGCCGCCGACCGGGCGGCGGGCGCCCGGGCACCGGGGCACTGAGCCGGTCGGGGTCCCGGGGCCGAGCCCCGGGAC
>NZ_JBHWUI010000196.1:0-13671 GCF_042737525.1 Kitasatospora sp. NPDC059973
GAAGCACCCCCTCCCAGCCGCCTCACGCAGTCGCGGGACCACCCCCTCCGAGCTCCCCCGAAGCCCCCGGCGGGGCCCCCCCCCCCCCGCCCCGCGGGCGGGCGCCGGGGGCGGGGGGGCCGGGGGCGGGGGCGGGGGGGGGGCCCGTCCGTTCGCGTGCGCCTGTTGCGTATGCGGAGGAGGGGGCGGGATGAGTACGGCGGGGGAGTCCCTCGACGAGAAGCGGGTGACCTGGGCGGAGCTCTACTTCGACCTGGTCTTCGTCTTCGCGGTCACGCAGGTCTCCGGCCTGCTGCACCACCACCACGACTGGGGCGGCGTCGCGCGGGCGCTGGTGGTGTTCGTCCCGGTGTACTGGTGCTGGGTGGGCACCACCGTGCAGGCCAACATCCGCGACGTGGACACCCCGAGGGACCGCCTCGGGATCCTCGCCGTCGGCCTGGCCGGCCTCTTCATGGCGCTGGCCGTGCCCGGCGCCTACGAGGGCCGGGGCGTGCTGCTCGGCGCCGGGTACTGGGCGGCCCGGGTGCTGCTGCTGGTGCTGCTGATCCGCGTCCCGGGCGTCTGGCGCGGGCCGTACGGGGTGGGCGTGCTGGTCAGCGGGCCGCTGCTGTTCGTGGGCGGGCTGCTCCCGGAGGGGCCGCGACTGGTGCTCTGGACGCTGGGCGCGCTCTGCGACCTGTCCGGCCCGGTGCTGTTCCGCAACCGGCTGGCCAAGGTGGCGTACCACCCGTCGCACATGCCGGAGCGGTTCGCGCTGTTCCTGCTGGTGGCGCTCGGCGAGTCGATCGTCGGGATCGGCGCCACGGCCGCCGCCGTCCGCCTCGACGCGGCCGAACTGGCCGCGGTGGCGGCGGCGTTCACCATCTCCGCCGGGCTCTGGTGGCAGTACTTCGTCTACGCGGCGGACGCCATGCGGCACGCCGTCACCGTCGCGGACTCCCGCCGGGACGTCATCCGCCGGGTGTTCCAGTACGGCCACCTCGCGCTGGTGGCCGGGGTGATCGCGGTCGCGGTCGGCTTCGGCGAGACGGTGGCCGACCCGCGGCGGGCCCTCGGGGCGGGCTCGGTGGCGCTGCTGTACGGGGGCTGCGGGCTGTACCTGCTGACCTTCGGCTACACCCGGTGGATGATGTTCCGCGCGGTGTCGACCACCCGGATCGTGGCGGCGGCGGTGGTGTTCGCCCTGGTGCCGGTGATGGTGCGGCTGCCGGCGCTCGTCGTCCTGGTGGTGCTGGCGGTGCTGGTGGTGGCGCTGAACGCGGTCGAGCACGTCCGGGTGGCGCGGGCCGCCGCTGCCGCCGCTCCCGCGGACGGTGCCGAGCCGCCCGGTGCCGAGCCGGTGGGTGCGGGCGCCGCGGCGGAGTGAGTTGTCGGTGGAGCTGTGTAGCGTTCGGTGTGGAAGAGGGCGGGCGGCGCGAGCGGCGCGGTACGCCGGAGGTCGGGGCGGTGCGGCGGTGAGCGGCCGTCCGGTGGGAGGTTGATGTCGTGACGGACACGGTCGAGGCAGGCGTGGTCGAGGCAGGCGTGGTCGAGGCAGGCGTGGTCGAGGCAGCCGGGGTCGAAGCAGGCGGGGCCGAAGCAGGGGCGGTCGGCGGGCTGGAGCTGCCGGAGTCCTGGCGCGAGGTGCTGGGCGCCGAGGTGGAGCAGCCCTACTTCGCCGCACTGGCGGCCTTCCTGGCGGCGGAGCGCGCGGAGCACCAGGTCTTCCCGCCGAGCGGGCAGGAGTTCTCGGCGCTGGAGGCCACGCCCTACGAGAAGGTCCGGGTGCTCGTCCTCGGCCAGGACCCGTACCACGACGACGGCCAGGCGCACGGCATGAGCTTCTCGGTGCTCCCGGGCACCCGGACGCCCCCGTCGCTGCGCAACATCTTCAAGGAGCTGAACGCCGACCTGGGCATCCCCGCCCCGGACAACGGCTACCTGATGCACTGGGCCGAGCAGGGCGTCCTGCTGCTCAACGCGGTCCTCACGGTGCGCGCGCACGAGGCCAACTCGCACAAGGCCAAGGGCTGGGAGAAGTTCACCGACGCGGTGATCAAGGCGGTGAGCGCGCGCGACGAGCCGGTGGTCTTCGTGCTCTGGGGCAACTACGCCAAGAAGAAGCTGCCGCTGATCGACACCACCAAGCACGTCGTGGTCCAGGGCGCCCACCCGTCGCCGCTCTCGGCCAAGCTGTTCTTCGGCAGCCGCCCCTTCTCGCAGATCAACGAGGCGCTGGCCGGCTTCGGCGTCGACCCGATCGACTGGCAGGTGCCGAACCTGAAGCAGGACTGACCACACGGCGGGCCGGGCATCGCGCCGGCCCGCCGTCACCGGCCGTTCACCGGCGTCGGCCGGAGGCCGGTACCCGGTGTGCGAAGCTGGGTGCCGACCTGGTCGCCGGACCGGGTCTGGGAGGGGCGGTACGTGCGCCGGGTATGGCGAGGGGCGGGGTTCCGGCTGGCCGTGGGGGCGGCGCTGCTGGGGCTGACGGCAGGGGTGGCGGGCTGCGGCGGCGGGAGTTCGGCCGACCCGCCGGGGAGTGCGGGCGCAGGGTCCGCCGCGGCGCCCGCGCCCGCCGGTTCTGCCACGGCGAGCGGCGGCGCCTCCGGTGCCGGGCCCGTCCAGCTGCCGGGTCAGACGTTCTACGTGTCCGACCGGACGTCCGCGGCCCGGCAGTTGGCCGCGCTGCGCGGTCAGGGCCGGACGGCCGAGGCCGACGCCCTCGCCGGGATCGCCTCCCAGCCCTCCTCGCAGTGGCTCGTCGACCAGGCCGCCGGGGGCAGCGTCGAGCAACTGAGCCGCCTGGCCGCCGAGGTGGACCGCACCCCGGTCTTCGTCGCGTACAACATCCCGCACCGGGACTGCGGCCAGTACTCGGCCGGCGGCGCGGCCGACGCCGCCGCCTACCGCTCCTGGATCACCGGCGTCGCCGAGGCGATCGGCGACCGCAAGGCCTGGGTGGTGCTGGAGCCGGACGCCGTCGCGCACACCCTGGACGGCTGCGGGGTCAAGGGCGAGACCGCCGCCGAGCGGTACGGCCTGCTGGCCTTCGCCGTCCAGGAGTTGAAGAAGCGTCCGCAGGTCCGGGTCTACCTGGACGCGGGGAACCCCGGCTGGGCCCAGGACCCGTCGGCGATGGCCGGGGCGCTGAGCAAGTCCGGCGTCGCCGTGGCGGACGGCTTCGCCGTGAACGTCTCCAACTTCTACAGCACCGACCGCGACGCGGCGTACGGCGCCGAACTCTCCGCCGCGCTGGGCGGGAAGCACTTCGTCATCGACACCAGCCGCAACGGCAACGGCCCGCTGAGCAGCGAGGCCTGGTGCAACCCGCCCGGCCGCGCGCTGGGCGAGCCGCCCACCGCCGCCACCGGCCGGCCCGGGGTGGACGCGTACCTGTGGATCAAGAACCCGGGTGAGTCGGACGGCGAGTGCGGCCGCGGCGAGCCCCGGGCGGGCGAGTTCTGGCTGCCGTACGCCTTGGGGCTGGTGCGCGGGGGCGCGTAGCCGGGCGGCCGCGCCGGGTGTTCGGGAGCGAGGGGTGGTCAGGCGCGCCGGGTGTTCGGGGCGCCCGGGGATCAGGCGGTCACCTGGATCCAGCGCGCGACCGACGGGGTGCCGGCCCGGTCCGTCACGAACAGCATGTACCAGCCGGGCGGCAGCAGGTCGGGGTTGCCGGGCAGGGTGAGGGCGACCCCGCCGGCCGAGCGGGCGCCGACGGCCAGGGCCACCGAGCGCTGCTCGACGTCGGTCGCGTGGGTGACCGAACTCGGCCGGACCAGCTTGGCGGTGGCGATGCCCGCCGGGTCCGGGGTGCCCACCGTGAGCGTGCTGCCGAGCTTCGCGCCGGCCGGGGCGTCGGTCACCCGCGGCCGCGCGCCGTGGAACAGGTACGGCGGGGTGTAGATCTCGATCCGCTGCTCGAAGGTGCCCGGTTCGGTGTCGGCCTTGTCCGCGAAGAGCGGGTCGGAGCCGAGGACCACCACCCGGCCGTCGGGCAGCAGCAGCGCCTCCGAGTGGTAGTCGCGTCCGACGGTCGGCTCGGCCGCGGCGCTGAAGGTGTTGGTGTCCGGGTGGTAGACCTGCGACTTGAGCAGGTCGCTGCGGTGCTTGCCGCGGTAGTCGCGGGAGCCGCCGGTGGTGAACACGGTGTCGTTCGGCAGGATCACGCTGTTGAGGTAGCGGGTGCCGCCGGCGGGCAGGTCCGGCCCGGGGGTGAAGGCGGGCTTCGGGGCGGAGAGGTCGGCGATGTCGGTGCGCGCGGTGGAGAGCGGTGACTCGCCGACGCCCCCGCCGCCGAGCACCATCACCTTCTGCGCCTGGGCGGGCGGCAGCAGGACGGAGGACGAGGTCTCGGTGAGCGCGGGGTCGCGCAGCCCCGGGACGGGCTGGAAGCTGTTGTCCCGCAGGTCCCAGAGCCCCGGGTCGCGGCCCTGGTCCGCCGGGCCGTAGCCCGCGTTGGAGCCGGAGTAGAAGAGCTTGCCGGAGGCGGTCAGGAAGATCGAGGGGTAGGTCGGGAAGTAGCGGTCGGGCGCCTTCGACCAGGTCTTGCGGGCCGGGTCGTAGATCTCGTTGTCGTTGCCGCCGAGGATCTGCCCGGTGTCGTCCAGCCCCGAGACGGTGACCACCCGCCCGTCGCCCAGCCCGGTGAGCGTCGGGTACCAGCGGGCGTACGCCATGTCGGTGACCTGCTCGTACAGCTCGGTGTCCGGGTTGAACTCGAAGGCGGAGCGGATGCCCTGGAAGTCCTGCTTCTCCAGGGTCAGCCGGTCGGCCATGCCGTAGAGGTTGCGGGCGTCGGCGCCGTCCAGGCCCTTGATCGCGTACTGGGCGGGGGAGTCCTCGACGGACCCGGTGCCCGCCGCCACCGCCTCCACGAACACGTGCTGCTCGCCGGCCTTCACCACCGTCCGGTCGCCGGATCCGGTCTTCGTCGCGGCCGGGACGGTCACCTCGGCGGTGGACAGGTAGGTGTGGCCGCCGGGGCCGGTGAACACCGTGCCCTGGGGGAAGGTGCGGGCCGCGTCCGGGTTCTCGTTGCGCACCCGCATGGTGCCGGCCGCCTTCTTCACGGCGCCGTCCAGCGCCTCGTAGCGCAGGGTGCCGCCGGCCACCAGCAGCCGGCCGTCGGGCAGCGCGGTGTGGCCGCCGCAGAACATGTCCGCCGGGGTCGGGATCCGCCGGTAGGTGTCGGCGGCGGGGTCCCAGAGCAGGCTCTTGAAGGAGCCCGCGTCGAAGCTGCGCCGGTCGTTCCCGGAGCCGGCGATGATCAGCACCTTGCCGGTGCGCAGCAGGCTGGCGTGGACGGCGTTGATCCGGAACTCGGCCGGGAGGACGACGGTCTGCCAGTGGCCGTACTCGGCCTGGTAGGCCGGGCGGTTGATCACGTACTGGTGGTACTGCTCGTGGGCGAAGCCGAGGACGGCCGGCGCGTTCATCCCGGCCACGGTCAGGGCGACCGTGCTGCCGAGGGCGAAGCGCCTGGTCCGGCCGGCGTTGCGGATCCTCACGGTGGGTGGTCCCTCCTACTGCGGCGCGACGACGGGCGGGTTCGACGGGCTGGTTCGACGGGCCGGGGCTGAGCGGCCGTGGGGCAGCGGCCGGGGTCAGCGGCCGGTGGCGGCGGGCGCCGTGGCCTCGGTGCTCTGCGTGCCGGGGGCGGCCCCGGCACGCTCCCCGGCCCGGGGCTGCCGCGGGACCCTCGGGGCGGCGGCGCCGGTGACCGTGAGCGTGGAGATCGGCCGGGCCCGCCCGCGGCGGACCGCGTCGGCGGCCAGCACGAGCATCGGCAGCAGGCTCAGCAGCAGCGCCAGGCAGGCCCAGGTGCGCATGGCGAGGTGGTCGTGGCCGGTGAAGAACGAGGCCGTGACCGCCCCGCCGAACACCAGCGCCCAGAACAGGTGGACGCGGAACGTCGCCACCCCGTCGGGGCTGGCCGAGCGGCCCTTCGGCGTCACCACGAACCGGCTGCGCCGGCGGAGCAGGGCCTGGAGGAGCGAGGCCGCGTAGATCGGCCCGCACAGCGCCGACATCGCCATGCCCGCCACCCCGGACGACCCGGCCGGCTCGTGCGGGCTGACGTTGTGCTTGCGGTTCCAGGTGTAGAGCAGCACCTGGAGGGCGGCGGCGTCGCTGTAGAGCATCATCCAGATCTCCGAGGAGACGTGGACCCCGGAGGCCCCGAAGCCCAGGTAGAGCACGCTCGACACCCCGCCGAGCAGCCAGGTCAGCGCCGCCATCGGGTAGAAGCAGACCATCAGCGTGTAGTTGAGCAGCCGGCCGGGCGACAGCCGCCAGGCGGCCCGCCAGTACTGGGTCAGGAGCGTCTCGTAGGTGCCCCGGCTCCAGCGGAGCTGCTGGGAGAAGAAGTCCGTCCAGGAGGAGGGGCCCTCGCCGACCGCCAGGACGTCCGGGGTGTAGACCGACCGCCAGCGCGCCCCGGTGGCCGGGTTGCGGCGGCGGTGGAACTCCAGCCCGGTCGCCATGTCCTCGGTGATCGAGTCGGACAGCCCGCCGATCGACCGCAGCGCGCCGATCCGCACCGCGTTGTTGGTGCCGACGAACATCGGCGCGCCGTAGCGGTTGCCCGCCCGCTGGATCAGCGCGTGGAACAGGAACTGCTGGCTCTCGGAGAACCGGGTGACCGCCGAACCCGAGCTGCGGTAGTTCCCGTACACCTGCGGGCCGACCACGAACGCCACGTCCTCGTCCCGGAAGTACCCCAGCATCCGCTCGCCGAACTCGGGGAGCGGGACGTGGTCGGTGTCCACCGAGAGCCAGAAGTCGTAGGCGGCGCCGTGGGCCTGGAGCCAGCTGTTGTAGTTGCCGTGCTTGCTCCCGGCGCGGAACCGCCCCTCGGGCCTGTTCCACGGCCCGATGCCGCGCCGGCTGAAGTGCCGCACGCCCAGGTGGGCGCAGAGCGCGCGCATCGCGGGATCGTTCCCCTCGTCGAGCAGCCAGACGTCGTACGGTCCGTCGTGCCGGACGGCGAGCGCGGCGACCAGGGTGGTGCGCACCAGCTCCGGCGGCTCCTTGCCCGGTACGCAGGTGGTGAGGAACGCGACCCGGGTGCCCGGTTCGGGCGTGACCGGCACGGGGTCGCGGGCGACCAGCGTGGCGTGGGTGTTGGAGACGACGTTGACCAGGCGGAACAGCTCGACGACCGCGATGATCGTGACCATCGCCTTGTCGGCGATCAGCAGCCAGGCGTGCGTCTCGCCCGGCCGGACCGGCCAGTGGCCGGGGAGCAGCAGCCAGACCAGCAGCACCGACTCGACCGCCGGGGCGGCCAGCAGGAGCAGCGCGGCCCGGATCCGGTGCGGCTCCCGGCGCAGCAGGCTCCGGTAGCGGACGCGGTAGGGGCCGGGGGTGTCGCCGCCGTCGCCCGGGGTGGTGGCCGGACCGGCGAGCCGGCTGAAGTGGGCGTAGTCGTACGGGGCTTCGGGGACGGCCAGGGAAGCACCGGGCGCGCTCTCTTCGCGCGGGCGCCGCGAGAACTGCTTGACCACCTGTGGCTCCCCCCGTGGCCGGCCGCTCGGGCCGGCTCGATCGTGCGTGCTCCGACCGGAGGTGTGCGATCCGATGCCCAGTGGCTGTGCCTGGGCGTCCTGGAAGGCCGCTCCCCCCGGAGCCTGGCCTTCGAAGCGGGGCGCCGCCCGGGCGACTGCGGTGTCGCCGGGCGGCTCCCGGGCGGCATCGGTGAAACGTGTACGACCGATCATCGCGCG
This sequence comes from Kitasatospora sp. NPDC059973, assembly GCF_042737525.1. Lineage (NCBI taxonomy): Bacteria > Bacillati > Actinomycetota > Actinomycetes > Kitasatosporales > Streptomycetaceae > Kitasatospora > Kitasatospora sp. NPDC059973. The sequence goes on from NZ_JBHWUI010000196.1 coordinate 7,710, forward strand.
CGGTCGTCCGGCCACTTCGAAGGCGGGGTCCCGGCGCGCTCTCCGGACTCCCTTCCGGGTGCGCGGGACCTTCTGGCTGCCCCAACTCTCCCGGAGGGTTGGCGTGATCGCAACCAGTCCTCGAAACGATCATCGCGCGGGGGTGAGGATATGACGATTCCCGGCCATGCGACCCGAGGTGGTGTGACGAGGGGATGATTCCTGCCTCGCGTACGCGGGCCGGTCGGACGGACGAGCGAAGGCCGGACCGCCGTACGGGTGGTCCGGCCTCCGCGCGGGTACCTCGGTCAGGACGGCGGCAGCAGGGCCGTGCCGGTCGCGGCGCGGACCTCGTCGAACGAGACGCCCGGCGCCGTCTCGACCAGGCGCAGCCCGCCGGGCGTGACGTCGACGACGGCCAGGTCGGTGACGATCCGGTCGACGACGCCCCGCCCGGTGGCCGGGAGCGAGAGCTCCTCGACGATCTTCGGCGAACCGTCCCGGGCGGTGTGCTCCATGACCACGATCAGCCGGCGGGCGCCGTGCACCAGATCCATCGCGCCGCCCATGCCCTTGACCATCTTGCCCGGGATCATCCAGTTGGCGAGATCGCCGGCGGCCGAGACCTGCATCGCGCCGAGCACCGAGACGTCGATCCGCCCGGACCGGACCATGCCGAAGGAGAACGCCGAATCGAAGTACGAGGCGCCGGCGGTGACGGTCACGGTCTCCTTGCCCGCGTTGATCAGATCGGGGTCCTCGGTGCCCTCCAGGGGGTACGGGCCGACGCCGAGGACGCCGTTCTCCGAATGCAGCACCACCCGCACGCCCGGCGGGAGGTGACCGGGGATCAGGGTCGGCAGGCCGATCCCCAGGTTCACGTACTGGCCGTCCCGGAGCTCCCGCGCGGCCCGCGCGGCGAGCGCGTTCCGGGCGTCGGCAGCGCTCCGGGCGTCCGCGTCGGCAGCGCTTCGGGCGTCCGGGGCGTTCCGGGATTCGGGCGCCCGGCCCGGGGCGGCGACGGACCGCGGGGCGGCGGCGAAGGTCTCGGCGGTCATCGGCTCAGGCCTCCTGGAGCGCGGTGCGGACGGTGCGGCGCTCGACGCGGCGGTCGGCGGGATCGGCGAGGACCAGGCGGTCGACGTACACCCCGGGCAGGTGGACGGCGTCCGGCTCCAGCGCGCCCGGTTCGACGATCCGGTCGGCCTCGACCAGCGTGGTCCGGCCGGCCGTGGCGCAGAGCGGGTTGAAGTTGCGGGCGGCGGCGTGGAACACGCAGTTGCCGTGCCGGTCCGCGACCTCGGCGCGGACCAGCGCGAAGTCGGCGGTGACGGCCTCCTCCAGCAGGTAGCGGCGCCCGCCGAACTCCCTGACCTCCTTCGGCGGCGAGGCCAGCGCCACCGAACCGTCCGCGCCGTAGCGCCAGGGCAGCCCGCCCTCCTCGACCTGGGTGCCGACCCCGGCCGGGGTGAAGAACGCGGGGATGCCCGCGCCCCCGGCGCGCAGCCGTTCGGCGAGGGTGCCCTGCGGGGTCAGCTCCACCTCCAGCTCGCCGGAGAGGTACTGCCGGGCGAACTCCTTGTTCTCCCCGACGTAGGAGGAGGTCATCCGGGCGATCCGGCCGGCCCGCAGCAGCAGGCCGAGCCCCCAGTCGTCCACCCCGCAGTTGTTGGAGACGACGTGCAGGCCGGTGGCGCGGGTGGCGGCCAGGGCGCCGATCAGGGTGCTGGGGATGCCGCAGAGGCCGAAGCCGCCGACGGCCAGCACCGCTCCGTCGGGGATGTCCCCGACCGCTTCGGCGGCGGAGTCCAGGACCTTGTCCACAGGGTCACCTCGTGAGGGGGAGGGGGCGGAGGAACGCCCCACCACCGTCCCCGAGCGCGGGGCACGGCGACCATGTCGCCCGGCCCCACGCCGGCGCGCGGACACATGGCCGGCGCCCACACCCGGCACCTCCGCGCCCCGGGCGTCCGCGTACCGCGCCCGCGCCCCGGGTGCCCGCCCGCCGCGCCTCAGGAGTCGGTCACCCGGCGGCGCCGAGGAAGGTCCCCCACCCGCCGGCCGGTGCCTGCCCGACGTTCAGCGAGCGCAGCTTGCGGATGGTGGACTGGTCCTGGACCTCCAGCCACTCGACCAGCTGGCGGAAGGAGACCAGCCGGACCTCCGGCTTGCCGGCGATGGTCTTGAGCGTCTCCTCGACGGCGTCCATGTAGATCCCGCCGTTCCACTGCTCGAAGTGGTTGCCGATGAAGAAGGGCGCGCGGTTGCCGTTGTAGGCCCGGTCGAACCCGGCCAGGTAGGAGTCCCGGGCCTGGGAGCGCCAGTCGTCGTACTTCGCCGGGTCGCCCTTGGTGCTGCCGGCCGACTGGTTGGCGAGGATGTTGTAGTCCATCGAGAGCACCTGGAACGAGTGCCCGGGGAACGGGATGCTCTGCAGCGGGAAGTCCCAGACCTTGCCGTCCTGCACCTTCTGCGGCCATATCTGAAGGCCGCCGGAGGAACTGGCGTCGTACTTCCACCCCAGGGCGGCCGCGGTCGGCAGCAGGGCCTTCTGCCCCTCCAGGCACGGGGTGCGCCCGCCGATGAGCTCCTTCTTGTAGTCGAAGGGGAGCGGGTCGACGTCGGTGAAGCCGGTGTTGGTGCGCCACTGGGTCACGAAGGAGACCGCCTGGTCGATCTCGCTCTGCCAGTCCTCGGGCGTCCACTTGTTGACGCCGTTGCCGTCCGAACGGGTCGAGCAGAAGTGCCCGTTGAAGTGGGTGCCGATCTCGTGGCCGGCCAGCCAGGCCTGGCTGATCAGCTTGATCGTGCTCTTCACCGCGCCGTCCGACAGGTACGGGATGTCGGACGCGCCGACCGAGTGCTTCGGCGGGTGGTACAGATCGGCCTTGCCCTTGGGGAGGGTGTAGATCCCGGAGAGGAAGAAGGTCATGGCGGCCTTGTGTTCCTCGGCCAGCTTCAGGAAGCGGGGGAACTGGTTGTCGTCGGTGCCGCCGGCGCCGTCCCAGGAGAAGACCACGAACTGCGGCGGCCGCTCGCCGGGCTTGAGCTTCTCCGGCTTGGGCTGGTTCGGCTGGGGGCCGGTGTCGGAGGTGGAGCCGTCCCCGATCGGCGTGCCCTTGGCACCCCCCTTGGTCGGCGTACCCGTCGCCGCCGGCCCGCCGGTGCCGGTACCGGTGCCGGCGGGGGCGGAGGAACTCGATCCTGAACCCGATCCGCTGCTGGAACACGCCGCCGCCGCCCCGAGCGCGACGGTCGCGGCGGTGGCGCTGAGCACGGTCCTGCGCGAGATGCTGGTCATGGTCTCCCCTGGGTGCCGCCGGCCGGGTCGAAGGGCGCCAGTGGGCCGCACCGGTCATATCGGGCAATTGATATGTAATACGCCGTTAGCATGTCATGTGACCGCGGAAGGCATCAAGGCAGCAGAAGCCCCGAGGTCCAACAACAGCCAACACGCCTACCCGGCATCGACCGGCTGCAACGGTCGGCCTTCTGTTGCGGTCCTGTGACGTTTTGCACGGTCTTGGGCGATCGGCTCCCGGCGGGGGCGGGTGAGCGGTCCTCCGCGCGCCACCGGAACCGCGAACTCCGGTACGCCGCGGGGTCCGACGCCGCAGGGCGGAGGCCGGAGTGGGAGCTGGGGCGGAGGGGCCGCACGGGCGCGGCACCGCGCGTCGACGACGCCGCGGTGCCGCAGGAGCCCTCGACGCGGTTCCGCACCCACGCCGGTGCGGCGTCAGGTGACGACGAGCCGGCGGTTGCGCCGCACGATCCGGGCGATCGCGGTGCTGATCACGGTCGCGGCGGCGCAGGAGACCGCGAGGCTCAGCCAGGCGGTGTCGAACCAGTGGCTGTTGAGCCAGCCCAGCGTGACGATGTAGGCGGCCCAGACCAGGGCGGCCAGGGCCGACCAGCGCAGGAAGCGGTACGGCTCGGCGGGGGAGTGCCCGATGGCCAGGTCCAGCACGGTCCGGCCGGCCGGCACGAACCGCGCGACCACCACCATGGCGGCCGCGGCCCCGGTGGTGCGCCCGTCCAGCGCCTGCTGGACCCGGGCCACGCTGGCCGCCAGCTGCGGCCGGTGTTCGAGCCGTCGCTGCAGCGAGGGGGCGCCCCGGCGGGCCAGCCGGAGCAGCAGGAGGTCTCCCAGGAAGGAGGCGATCGCCACCCCGAGCCCCAGCACCACCGGGGCGCCGTCTATCTGGGCCGTCTTGAGCACGGCCAGGATGACCAGCGTCCCGCTGGGGATGAAGGGGAGAAAGGCGTCGCCGAGTACGGCGCAGAGAGCCAGGGCGCAGATCCATGAGGATCCGATCACCGTCGCGATGTCCAAGTCAGGTACTCCCTCCAGGCTGCCCGGGGGAGCAGATGGCTGCAGGGGACAACGCTAGCGCCTCGACTTTTCATGCCATGAAGCACCCCGGCTGTGCTCGGCCTCACACGACGCGAGCCCCTGGAGCGGGGTGCCGTTCCAGGGGCTCGCGGGGATCGATCGGTGCTGGTCCAGCCCGACGACCTTGCAGGTGGGAGTGGATCCCGTTGGGTGATCCGCTCTGCGTCCTAGCCTGCCGGACGCCGCCCGCCCGTCGCGAGCCCTGCGGCTGGCGACTTCCCGCGCTGGCGTGAAGTCGCCACACGTGTTCGCGCGCTGGCTCTGAGTCAGCCGAACGGTCGGTAGGCGGGTGGTCGCACGGTGGAGCCGGGGAGCGGGAACACCCGGCCCGGCGGCGTGGTTGACCCCCCTTGGCAGTGGCGGGGCCGCGGACGAGGTGCGCGGCCGTCCCAGACGCCACACGGACACCGGCAGGACGGCCAGGAGGGCGGACGGCATGACCACCGACGACCAGCAGGAGCGCGGGCCCGGACCGCGGAGCCACGCGGCGATCCGGGGCACCGCCCGGGGCTCGGCGCCCGCGCCGCTCTCCATCCTGGACCTGGCCACCGTGGGCGCCGGCTACACCCCGGCCGAGGCGCTGGCCTCGACCACGGCCCTGGCCCGCAGCGCCGAGGAGTGGGGCTACCACCGGTTCTGGGTCGCCGAGCACCACGGCATGCCGGGCGTCGCCAGCTCGACGCCCGCCGTCCTGCTCGCCCACCTCGGGGCCCACACCACGACGCTGCGGCTCGGGTCCGGGGGCGTGATGCTGCCCAACCACGCGCCGCTGGGGATCGCGGAGCAGTTCGGCCTCCTGGAGGCGCTGCACCCCGGCCGGATCGACCTCGGGCTCGGCCGCGCCCCCGGCACCGACCCCGCGACCGCCCGGGCGCTGCGGCGCGGCCTCGCCGAGGGGGCCGACGACTTCCCCCAGCAGCTCTCCGAGCTGACCCACTTCCTGGACGGCGACTTCCCGGACGGCCACCCCTACGCCCGGCTCGCGGCCGTCCCCCGGAGTGCCGGCCGGCCGCCGATCTGGCTGCTCGGCTCCTCCGGCTTCAGCGCCCAGCTGGCCGGCCGGCTCGGTCTGCCGTTCGCCTTCGCCCACCACTTCAGCAGCACCAACACCATCCCGGCCCTCGACCTCTACCGGTCGTCGTTCCGCCCCTCGGCCGTGCTCGCCGAGCCGTACGCGCTGATCGGGGTGAACGCGGTCGCGGCCGACGACCGGGAGGCCGCCCGCAGGCTCGCGCGCTCCTCGGCGCTCGGCATGCTGCGCCTGCGCCGGGGGAACCCGGGCCCGATCCCCACCCCCGAGGAGGCGGAGAGCTACCCGTACAGCCCGGTGGAGGCCGACTTCGTGGACGACTGGCTGGGCAACGTCGTCCTCGGCTCGCCCGGCGAGGTCGCCGACGGGCTGGAGTCGCTGCGCAAGCGGACGGGGGTGGACGAGCTGATGGTCACCTCGCACATCCACGGCCACGAGGCCAGGCACCGCTCGTACGGGCTGATCGCCCGGGCCTACGGGCTCACCGGCGAGGCCGCCGCCGGCGCCTGAGCCCACCGGCGGGTCCGGTTCCCGGCCCGGCCGCGCCCCCGACCGGGGCG
>NZ_JBHWUI010000197.1:0-13537 GCF_042737525.1 Kitasatospora sp. NPDC059973
GACCGGTGGAGCGGTCGGCCGGGCCCCCGCGCGCGGCGGCGGCGCGGGTGGTCAGGAGGCGGGCACGGCCAGGGCCGGGGCCAGCGCCCGGGCCTCGCTGAGGATCAGAGCCTCGACGCCGTAGAGGAACCGCTCCATCGCCGGGCGGGGGAGCACCGAGCTGTCCGCCGTCATCGCGAGCTGGAGGGCGCCCGGGGTCTGGAGCGCGTCCAGGGCGTAGGAGAGGCCGGGGCGCGGCGGGAACTCGACCGGCCAGGTGAGGGTGGTGCCGGCGTCGGCCGCCCCTGCTCCGGGGTCGGGGTCGGGGCCGGGCCCGGGGTCGAGCTCGGACTCGGTGTCGGGCTCGGCGAGCATCGACGGGAGCAGGTCGCGGGTGTCGTTGAAGACGCAGGAGCGGTCGGCGAGCGGGCCGTGCTCGGCGGTCAGCCGGGCGATCTCCTCGTCCAGCAGGCGCTTGTTGTAGTAGGCGTGCCGGTAGGTGGCGATCGAGGCGGCATGGGTGCGGCGGACGGCGTCGCCGAACTCGCGGTCCGCGTCCGGCAGATGGAACAGGCCGTCGCCGGCCACCGGGCTCACCGCGGAGGCCAGCCCGGGCAGGAACCGGTTGTTGACGATCACCTGGAGCACCGCGTCCGGAGAGCCGGAGAGCCGCGCGGTCATCACCGCCACCGCGGCGAGCAGCACCGAGGAAGTGCTCGCCCGGTGGCCGGCCGCGACCGTGTCGACCGCCCGGAGCAGCGCCGGGGAGCTGAGCACGGCGTTCGGGAAGGGCTCCGGCGCGTCGGTCGCGGCGGGCGGGAAGAGCCGCGGCGGGCCCAACCGTAGCTTGCGCACCACATGGGCGCGGGCGTTCACATCGCGCCGCAGACCGCGCGCGGAGGTCTGGAACTCCGCCTCCTCGAGCGGCTGCTGGGCGCCGCGGAGGGTGCTGATGGCTTCCACCGAGGCGCCCTGCGCCAGCTCGCTGAGGTCCAGCACCAGCAGGCCCATGCCCGCGCCGTCCAGCGCCGTGTGGGAGAGGACGAGCGCCATGTGCCGGACCAGCCCGGCCGTCTCGACCAGGCCGACGCGTATCGGCCACTGCGCGGTGCAGTCGAAGGGCAGCGCCGCCAACTCCTCGTGCAGGGCGGCGCCGACCGCGGCGAGGTCGGCCGCGTCGCCGTCGCACCGGCGGGTGTGCACGGTCAGCCGGCCGGCCGGGTCGACGATCTGCCGCAGCCGCCCCCGGTCGTCCTCGACGAGCCGGGTGCGCAGCGAGTCGTGCAGCTGGAGCAGGCCCTCCAGGGCGCCCAGCACGGCCGCCACCGGCAGGCCCGGGTCCAGCGGGGCGGAGGCCGTGATGTTGTAGCGCGGCGCGTCGGCCGGAGCCAGCCGGCCCACGGCGTCCCAGATGGCCTGCTGGCCCCAGGTGGCCGGTCCCGTGCCGGATCTGCCGGACGAGAAGTCGATCTCCAGTTGCTGACTCGTGGTCACCGTGTGCTCTCCGATGTGCGGTGGTGGAAGCGGCGCGGTGCGGCTGCGTCGCCTCCTCGGCATGGGGCGGTCGGTGCGGTGGGAGCGCGTGTGTTGCCAAGGGAAGAGTGTGGCGCACCGTCATGGTCACGTCGAGCCTCGGATTTCGGCCGGGGGCGCCGCCCGGTGCGGTGCGGTCAGACGCGGGTGGCGGTGACGAGGTGGTAGTCGAGCAGGCCGCTCTGCCAGGCGGCGAGGAAGTTGCGGGTCCAGTGGCCGGGCGGCACGGTGTCCTTCAGGTAGCGGTCCAGGCCGGGCCAGACGGCGGTGCCGATCGACTCGGCGGTGACGTCGGTGAAGCCGGCGGCGGTGAGGTCGTCGGTGAAGGCGGTGAGCGGGTGGGCGACGTCCAGGCCGTCGGCGAAGCTGCCGAGCAGGATGCTCAGCCGCTCGGCGACCTCCGGGCCGGAGCTGAAGAAGGTCGTCACGGCCAGTCGGCCGCCGGGGCGCAGCACCCGGGCCGACTCGCGGGCGAAGCCGGTCAGTTCACGGAAGTGCTGGGCCGCCTCCACGGAGTAGAGGCCGTCCAGGGCGGAGTCCGGGAAGGGCAGGTCGTCCGCCGCGCCCAGGCTGTAGGCGAGGCGGTCCGGGAACGTCGCCAGCGCGCGGGCGTTGACCGCGCGGGCGCGCTCGACCTGGTCCGGGTGGATGTCGACGCCCGTCACCGCGGCGAAGCGGAACTCGCAGAGCGCGAGGGCCGCGCCGAGGCCCCGGCCGCAGCCCACCTCGGCCAGCCGCAGCCGCTCGGTGGGGGCCGGGAACGTGCGCAGCACCCGGCGGTACAGCTCCTCCTGGCTGCGGATGCGGTCCTCCGGGGTGGGCGCGTCGGTGTCGATGCCGCTCCAGTCGCCGAAGTTGATGAATCCGCCCGCGAAGCTGGGGGCCTGACTCAGGTCGTCGACGCCGTACGTCCGTCGGACGGTCGCGGGAATGCGGTTCTGGTCCATCGCTGCTCGGCTTCCTCGTGAGGCGGGCGCCCGGACCTCGGGCGCGCCGAGGTACGTACCCAAACCGGTCGGCGTCCGAACGCGGACCGTGACGAATGAGGCCTGGGAGGTACGGCGAGTGACGGCGTGTTGACGGGGCCGGGCCCGCGGCGCGGGGCGGACGGGAATATCGGGTGGACAGCGGGGCCGGGATGGGCCTGGGATGGGAGCGGTGCCCGGCCGGGGTGCCCGCACCCACCCGACCGGGAGACCGAGATGACCGAGACGACCGCGACGACCGCGACGACCGCGACCACCGGGACGGCCGACGCACGGGTCGCTCCGCCGCTGACCGGGGGCGAGCGCGAGATGCTGCGCGCCTTCCTGGACTACCACCGGGCGACCCTGGCGATGAAGTGCGAGGGGCTGACCGAGGAGCAGTTGAAGCAGCTGTCGAGCCCGCCGTCCACGCTGAGCCTGCTCGGGCTGGTGCGGCACATGGCCGAGGTGGAGAGGACGTGGTTCCGCCGGGTGATCGGCCGGGAGGACGTCCCGCTCGTCTGGTCCCCGGAGGGCGACTTCCAGGTGGCGTACGACGCGGCCGCCGCCGACCGCGGCGAGGCGTTCGCGGCCTGGACGGCGGAGGTCGAGCACGCCCGGCGGATCGAGCGGGAGGCGGAGTCGCTGGACGTCACGGGCTACATGCCGAAGTGGGGCGCGGACGTGTCGCTGCGACTGGTGATGCTGCACCTGATCCACGAGTACGCCCGGCACAACGGGCACGCCGACTTCCTGCGCGAGGCGATCGACGGAACGGTCGGCGCGTAGCGGCGCTCCCGCCGGGGCGCGCGGAACGACCCGGGCGGGTGACGGGGTGTGTACGGACCACCGCCGCCCGGGCGGGGTGGCCGACGGTCGGTCCGCCACGGCGCCGGGGGCGGGCGAGGTGGTCCCGGCGCAGGTCGCGGACGTAGTTGAACGCTGCACGGGGTGGCAGCCGTTCTCGTGCACATGACGGTGATGATGACCGAGCGAGGCGCTGGCATGCTTGCTGGCATGGTGGAGATGGCGGACGAGCCGGAGATCCGGGAGCTGATCGCCTCCTGGTTGGCCGCGGAGCCCCGGGAGGAGGCGCCGACGGGCGAAGCGGGGTGCGGCCACGGGCTACCGGCGCCGCCGGCCGGCGGCGCGGAGGTCGCGGCGGCGGCCCGACGGCTCGCCCTGCGCGGACTGGACGGCTCACGGCTGCTGCCGGTGCCGGACGGGCTGCGCCTGGTCGCCGAGGCGCTGGTGGTCGACGAGCACCCGTCCGCGCCCGGGTGGGCGCCGCTGGAGCGGGCCGAGGTGGTGGAGTGGGTGGCGATGCTGCTGCACCGGTTCGGCGAGGACGGCGTGCAGGAGCTGATCGCCGAGCTGGCCGGGGACGCCGGGGCGTCCTAGACCCGGGCCGTCCTAGACCGGGCCGTCCTAGACCGGGCCGTCCTAGACCCGGGCCGTCCTAGACCCGGGCCGTCCTAGACCCGGCCCGGCCGGGCGGCGGCCCGGTGGTGGTCGCCGGACCGGCAGGCCCGCCGGACCGTCACCGTGCTCCGGCGCACCCCGGCCTCCGGGTGCCGCGGGGCCCCTCCGCACGGGCTGCCGCGGTCGTGCGGCCGGCTCCGGCAGGCACCGGGCGCGGCCGGTAACGCCCGCCGGGCGGACGGCGCCACGGTGACCGCGCCGGCCAGCGTGGCCAGCCGGCGCTCCAGCTGCCGGGCGACGCCGGCGTCCCCGAGCCGCTCGTACAGGCAGTGCGCGGACCGCAGGTACGAGGCGGCCTCCACCGGACGGTCGGCGTCCAGCAGGAAGTCGGCGTAGTGGCGCTCCGCCACCGCCTCCAGATGGACGGCGCCGGCGGCGCGACAGCGTTCCATGGTCTCCCGCCAGGCCCGTCCGGCCTCGGCCGGGCGGCGGAGCTGCTGGAGCGCGTGCGCCTCGTTGACCATGGCGGACAGGTGGTACGTCGCCTGCGGGTGCTCCGCGAGCAGCGCCCGGGCCTCCCGGGCCCGGCGCAGGGCCTGCCCGGCGTCCCCGGCGAAGCCGTGCAGGGCGGCGGTGTTGCTGAACGCGAAGGGCGCGTGCTCCGCGAGGCCGTGCGCGCCGGCCAGGGCGATCGCCCGCTCGCCCAGCCGGACGGCCTCGGCGTGCTCGCCGCGGGCCGCGCTGGCCACCGCCAGCACGGTGAGGGCGTGCACATGGACGTCGCCCCCTGCGTCCGCGGTGCGGGTGACCGCTCGCAGGGCCAGCCGGTGGGCCTCCTCGGCCCGCCCGAGGCCGCTCAGCGCGCGGGCCGTGGAGGCCTCCATCGAGGCGACGGCGGCCGGATCGCCGGTCAGCACGGCCGACTCCAGCCCCGCGCGCAGGCAGGCCAGCCGGTCCGTCCGGCGGCCGGCGCCGTAGTAGAGGCAGTTGGCCAGGTAGGCCAGCCGCCAGGCGCGCCGGTGGTCGCCGAGGTCGGCCGCCGAGGTGACCAGGCCGCGGATGGTGGGCTCCTCGGCGCGGAACCAGTCCAGCGCGGCGCGCACGTCGGGCAGCCGCGGCCGGGCCGGACCGGGCGGCGGCGGCGGACCGAACGGGTCGAGGCCGGGCTGGAGCAGCCCCGCGCCGTGCGCGGCGGCCGCCAGGAAGTGGTCCACCAGTGCCAGGGTGGCGTCGGCACGCTCCGACGCCGGCCGCTCGTCGAGGAGTTCGGCGCCGTAGAGGCGGATCAGGTCGTGCCGGCGGTAGCGGCCCGGGGTGTCCTCGGTGAGCAGGTGGTGGGCGGCCAGCGAGCCGAGTGCCCGCCGGGCCTCGGCGGTGTCGGTGGCCAGCAGGGCGGCGGCCGCGTGGGCGTCGGTCTCCGGGCCCGGGTGCGCGGCGAGCAGGGCGAGCAGGTGGACGGCGGTGGCCGAGAGCCGGCGGACCGTCAGGCCCAGCGCGCTGCGCACGCTGATCGCGCCCTGGGTGTCCAGGGTCTGCAGGCGGGTGCGCTCGTCGGCGAGTTCGGGCACGAGGTCGGCGATCGCCCAGCCCGGCTGGGCGGCCAGCCGGGCCGCGGCGATCCGCAGCGCGAGCGGCAGGCGGTCGCAGAGCTCGGCGACCTTGGCCGAGGCCTCCGGCTCGGCCCGGACCCGGGCCGGGGTCAGCAGGTGCTCCAGCAGGCCCAGCGCGTCCTCGGCCGGCAGCGCGCCGAGCCGCAGCAGGGCGGCCCCCTCGGTGACCACCACGTCCTCCAGGGAGCTGCGGCTGGTGATCACGGTGGCGCAGTCGGGCCCGGCCGGCAGCAGGTCCGCGAGGTCCTCGGCGTCACCGGCGTTGTCCAGGACGACCAGCAGCCGGCGCCGGCCGGTCAGCGCCCGGTAGAGCGCGGCCCGGGCGTAGCGGTCCTCCGGCAGCTCGCGCTCCTCCACGCCGAGGGCGCGGAGGAACCGGCCCAACACCTCGACCGGGCCGGTGCGGTGGCCCGGGCCGAAGCCGTTCAGGTCGGCGAAGAGCAGGCCGTCGGGGAAGGCGCCGGCCGCGGTGTGCGCCCACTGGACCACGGTCGCGGTCTTTCCCGCGCCGGCCGGCCCGGTCACGACGGCGAGGCTGCCGCCGCCGTGCGGTCCGGCGCACTCGGCGTCCAGCCGGCGCTGCTCGGCCGCGCGGCCGACGAACCGTGCTGCCGCGCGGGGGAGCTGGTTCACGGCCGGGCGGGGGGCCGGCGGGTCGACCGGGTCGACCGGGTCGACCGGGTCGACCGGTACGGGCGGCGAGGTGGGGGCAGCGGGTGCGGCGGGGGTCGGCTCCGGGTCGGCGGTGAGCATGTCGTCCACGGCCGACTGCAGGGCGCGGCCCGGCGCGAGGCCCAGCTCCTCGGCGAGCCGGCGCCGGGTGCGGTGGTAGGCGGTGAGCGCGTCGGCGAAGCGGCCCGCCTGGTGGAGGCAGCGGACCAGCAGGGCGGCCAGCGGCTCGTGGAGGCCGTCGGCCTCGGCGGCGCGGTCGAGGTCGGTGACGGCATCGGCGCCCCGGCCGAGCCGCAGCAGGCGCTCGGCCCAGCACTCCAGTGCGCGGGTGCGGCGCCGGTCGAGCCGGTCGGCGACGGCGTGCCGCAGACCGGTCTCGGGCAGGTTGGCCAGGGCCGTGCCGCCGTGCCAGAGGTCCAGGGCCTCGCGCAGCAGCTTGACGGCGGCTTCGTCGCCCCCAGGGGCGCACTCCCCGGCGGCCAGCGCGGTGAGCCGCTCGAAGAGCAGCGCGTCGACCAGCTCGGCCGGGCCGTCGAGGCGGTAGCCGGGTGCGCGGGTGAGCAGGGTGAAGGGGGAGTCGGCGATCTGCTTGCGCAGCGCGGCGATGTGCCCCTGTACGGCGGCCCGGGCCCGGGCGGGCGGGGCCTCGCCCCAGAGCAGCTCGAAGAGCCGCTCGACCGGGACGGTGCGGCCGAGTTCGAGCGCCAGCAGGGCCAGGACGGCGCACCGCTTGGGGCCGGCCGGCTCGACGGCGCGGCCGTCGGCGGCCCGCAGTTCCACCGGCCCCAGCAGTCGAATGAACACGGATCCCCCCAGGTAGAAGCGGATCGTCTCAGCTTTCCGTCCACATCTCGGCCGCAGTCTAGCCACGCCCGACGAGCGGTCCGGGCCGCCCGGCGGACGGCGGTACGTCGGCGAAGCATCCCGGCCCCGGCCGTCACCGGCGGCTCGAACGGCGCTCCGGCGCCCGGCGTACGACCGCCGTTCGCGAGGGATTCACTGGCGAGCGGTCAGGTGGTTGCGGGCGCCGACGGCCTCCGGGGAGGCCGGGTGGACAGGTCTACCTGACGCGCTCGTGCCGTGTCCACGGCCGGTGGGGCGGGCCGTCGGGCGCCGGCGGGGCCCGGAGGCTCCGGGCTCAGCGGCTGGCCGGGGCCGGGTACGGCGGCCCGAGCGGGCGGCCACGCCGCTGGTGGCGGGGGGTCGCCCGGGCCGGACGCCGGTCGGCAGGGGTCCGGGAGGGGACGGCGGGTGAGTGGCCGGGCATACCAGGTATGCACGTCGGGGCACGGTCTTCTGCCCGAGCGGGCGGGTCTTTCGGGCAGCTCCGGCCGGGAGCGGGCGTTCTGGGGCAGGTGGGAGGGGCAGCCGGCGGCGGCGGGGGCGGTGTCGGTGGGCTCACCGGTCGGCGGGTCGGGGCGGCGAGGTGTGGATCGGCCGCCGGCGGGTTCACCAGCCGGTGGGTCGGCCCGCCCGCCACAGCTCGTCGCCGATCAGCGCGGCCAGCTCGCGGACCGCCCGGCGGGTGCGGTGGCCGAGCCGACCCGGCTCGGACTCCGCGGTAGCGGCGAGGTGCTCGTCGAACGGCACCTCCACCACGCCCCGGCAGCGGGTGCCGAAGTACGCCCGCAGATCCGCCGGGTGGACCGGGCGTCCGGTGCCGCGGACCGCCGAGATCGCGGTGACGGAGCGTTCGGCCAGCTCCCCGTACCCGTGGGCGTGCAGCAGGTCGAGGGCCGCGGTGGCACCGCCCGCGCCGTCCACGCTCGGCGTGGTGACGAGGACCAGCTGGTCGGCCAGGTCGAGCACGCCGCGCATCGGGCCGTCGAGCAGCCCCGCGCCCGCGTCGGTCAGCGTGAGCGGGTACCGCTCGGCGAGCGCCGCCAGGACGGCGCGGTAGTCGCCCTCGTCGAGCGGCCGGCCCGCCGCGGGGTACGCCGGGCCGGCCAGGACGGCCAGCCCGCTCGGGGTCGGGGAGAGGTACGGCCGGGGGTCGACGGCCGCCGGGCCGCCGCCGCGCAGCGCCGCCGCGAGCTCGGTGATGCCCACCCGGGCCGGCGGACCGGCCGGCCGGACCGGCGAGTTCGGGTACGGCGCCCCCGCGTCCACCGCGGCCACCGGCTCGCCGCGTTCGGTGGCGAGCATCGCTCCCAGCGCGCGCACCAGTGAGGTCTTGCCGACGTTGCCGGTGGCGCTGATCACGGCGATCCGGCAACTGCCGTGCAGCGGCGAGCGGATGAGCCGCAGCTGCTCGCGGCCGCGGCGCTCGCCGGTGCGCAGCACGTCCAGCACGCTGCGGCGCTGCTCCGGCAGGGGGCGCGGGGCGGGCGGGGGAGCGAACTGCGGCACGGGCGGGGGCACCATGGGTCGCGGGGGAGCGAACCGCGCTGCGTGCGGCGGGAGCGTGGGCCGCGGCGCGGGGTGCGCGGCGGGCAGCGGTACCGGCGACGCGGTGGCGGGGCAGGGGGCGGGGGCGAGCCGCGGCAGCAGGACGGTGCCGAAGGCGTCGAGCGCCGCCGCCGGTGCGGGGCGGTACGCGGTGTCGGGGCCGGCGGTCATTGGTCTCCTCCTGGCGTGGGCTGCGGTCACACGGTCCACTCCGCTCTACGGATCGCCGACGCGCCGCAGTTCAGCGGCCTGTCCGGGCTTCCCGGCGGCTCCCGGATCCACCTCCGGGCGGTGAACCGGAGGCCGCCGTGCCGCCGTAGACGACAGGGGGGCCGTGCGGCCGCCGGCCCAGGGCGACACGTCCTGCGGGACCCGTAAGGAGATCAGTGATGAAGCACGTTCGAGCGGCCCTGGTGACCGGAAGCGCCGTCGCGGCCCTCGCCGCCGCGGGTTCGGGGACGGCGATGGCCTGGCAGCCGGCCGACGCCTCGCTGAGCGTCGGTTGCCGCACCGACGCGGCCCACGTCGAGCTGGTCCTGGGCAACAACTACCGCGCCGCCGGGGAGTACACGCTGACCCGGGTCGGCAGCGACGAGAAGTACCACGGCACGGTGGCCGCCCACGGGTCGGTGAAGGTCACCGTCGGCTACACCGGCCAGGGGGACACCTGGCGCTACCGCCTGGCCGACACCCAGGTGGAGAAGCGGATCGCGGACGTGCCGCTCTGCGTCACGCCGACGCCGACCACCACGCCCACGCCCACGCCGACGGCCACGCCGACCACCCCCGCCCCGACCACCCCGGCGCCCAGCACGACCCCGAGCCGCACGCCCACGCCCACGCCGACGGGCTCGGCGACGCCGACCCCGAGCCGGACGCCCAGCGGGTCGGCGAGCCCGACGCCCAGCGGGACGCCGAGCCGGCCCGTCACGCCGCCGCCCAGCACCAAGCCGTCCGACCGTCCGACGTCCACGGCGTCCCAGTCGTCCTCGCCCGCCGCCTCCCCGAGCCCCTCGGCCTCGCCGTCCGTCACGGCGGTGCCCGTCGGTACGGACCTCGCGCACACCGGTGGCGGCGGCGGTTCGGCGCTGATCGCGGGCGTGGGCGGCGGTGCCCTGCTGCTCGGCGGCGGTGTCCTGGTCGCGGCCCGGCTCCAGCACCGCCGACGCACCGCCTGACACCGCCGACGCACCGCCTGAGGGCTCGTCGGCCGCGGCGGCCCTGAACCCCCGGGCGTCGCGGTCGCGCCCCGGTGAAGCCGCGGACGTCCGGTGCTGTTGTCCGGTGGGCCTCCGGTCTCGTCCGGTGGACGTGCGAGGGCCCGGTCTCGTCCGGTGAACCACCGGCGTCCGGCGAGCCGTCGAGCGAGGTGCGGGGTCGGCCGGTCCCGCACCCACCGACCTGGGGAGGACACCCGTGCTGCGGATGGACGGAGCATGGCGGATCACGGTGATCGGCAAGGACGCCGCCTTCGACCAGCGGGCGGTGGTGCGCACCCCGTACGGCGCGGTGGTGCTGCCGGGCCGGGTGGGGGCGTCGCTGGAGGTCCCGGCGCAGGAGTGGGAGCTGCACCTGGAGCACCACGCCCCCGGCCTCGGGTGGCGGCCCAACGTCCGGGTGCTGCCCGGGCCGTGGCAGGCGTCGGACGGCGGCCTGCGGTCCCGGGTGGTGCGGAGCAAGGACGTGGACTGGGTCGACGGCGACCCGACCGAGCGCAACTTCACGCTGCGGCTGGTCTGCCTGGACGCGGCTGCGCCGCTGGAGGAGCCTGCTTTGGCGCCGATCCCGGCGGCGACCCCGGTGGTCCGCACCTCCGCGGACCCCTATCCGGGCACGCCCACGCTCGCGGGGACCGACCGGGTGGGGTACCGGACCGCGAGTGAGGACGGGCGCGGTAGCGGGCAGGGCAGCGAGCGGGGTGACGGGCACGGGGTCGAGCAGGGCCGTGCGCACGGCGCCGGGCCCGGCGCCGGGCAGGAGAGCGTCGGCACGGCGTCGGCCGGGTGGGGGCGCGGTCCGGCGGCTCCTTCCGGGCGGGGTGCGGATCAGGCGGCTGCCGGCGGGGAGCCCGCCGTGGCGTACGACCCGTGGCAGTCGCTCCCGCCCGTGCCGGAAGGCTGGGAGCGCGTCCCGGTTCCGCTGTCCGAGCTCGGTCCCGGGGAGGTCCCCGCGATCCGCCGGAAGAGCGGTCAGGGGCAGGTGCTGGGACAGGCGGCGACCCGGGCCGTGCCGGCCCGTTGGCGGGCGGACGAGAAGGCGTCGGTCGAACCGGTCGCCCTCCAGGAGGTGTTGGCGGGGCGCGAGCCCGTCAGCGGGGTGACCGGTCCGCAGAAGGCGATGCGCAACCTGAGGCCGGGGCAGCCCGCCGAGCGGGCGGTTCCGGTGGAGCGGGCAATGCCTGCCGAGCGGGTGGTGCCTGCTGAGCGGGCGGTTCCGGTGGAGCGGGCGGTGCCGGCGGTGTGGGAGTCGTCGGCGGAGTGGGAGGCGCCCGCGGTGTGGGACGCCGAGGTGGCGGTACCGGTTCGGCCGGGGACGTCCGCCGGGTACGAGGCCGCCCGGGGAGCGGTGTGGCGCGGCGAGGCGGGACGGCCGGCGGCCCAGGAGGCCACCCGGGCGGTGCCCCTCGGGCACGAGGCCGTGCGGGGCGTACCGACCGGGAGCCGGGGCGGGGCGGCCACCACCCCCCGGTGGACGACGCAGGCCGGCCCGGCCGACCACGGCGTGCATGCCGAGCGGGCTGCCGAGGTCTCCGGGCAGGAGGCGGTCGCCGGTGAGGCCGGCACCGGGCGGCCGCGGCCGCCCCGGCCGTGGTGAACTCCGCGCGCGGCTGAGACACGACCGGGAGTGACCGTGGACGGTCCCGCCGATCCGCCGTGGGGGCGGACCGGCGGGACCCGGTGCGGGGGCACCCCGAATGCCTGTCGACTGGTCAGATCGGTTGAACGGCAGGCTCAGTGGCGTTCCAGTGCGCCTCGGGGTGGTCGAAGGCGCGCTGGTAGTCGGGGCCGGCGATCGGGAGGCCGGCGAGGAATTCCTCCGGCAGGTCGAAGGCGTCCACCAACTGTCGGCCCCGGTCCGCCAGTCGGCCGATGACCTGTTCGATCAGGTCGGGGAGCAGTCGCACGTGATGATCCGTCAGGAACCCCTCGCTCAGCAGAGGGCCGCTCTCCGTACTGACCCGGCGCAGCGCGAAGAGCCGGTACAGGTCGAGCAGCAGGCTGCGGGCCCGCGGCTCGGCGGCCTGCTCGGCGAGGGCCAGCAGGGCGGCGCCGGCGGAGCGTTCGGCGTGGGCGGTGACGGCGGCCAGCGCGGCGGGTGAGGCGGTGTTCCAGCGGCGCAGGCCGTCCCCGGACGGCGCCTGCCGCAGCAGGACGCGGGCACGGCTCAGGTGCAGGTGCTCCGCCGCGTGCAGCAGGGACTGGAGCACGGCCGGGTCGTCGGGGCCGCCTTCGGGGACGGCCCCGGGCGGCGCGGACTCGGCCAGCAGGAGCTCGGCGCCGGCCTTGGCCCAGAGCGCGAGGTTGTCGCCCTCGGCGGTGATGGTGCCCTCGATGTCCATGGCGAGCGGGGAGATCCCGTTGACCGGGAGCAGTCCCTGGGCGCCACAGCGTTCACGGCACTCGATGATCAGGTTGCGGGCCTGCCAGGTGGTCCAGCCCTTGGTGACGGCGGCCAGCCGCTCGGCAGCGGCGACCTCGCCCGGGTCGGTGTCGTCCCGGCTGGTCCAGCGCTCGACCGCGGCCCGGTGCAGGGCGGTCATCGCGTAGGTGGTGGCGGCCGCCTCCAGCAGCGGGCCGTGGTGGCTGCGGTGGGCCCAGACCGGGATGCGGCGGTCCGCCCGGGCCCCGGTCACCTCGCGGTGGTGGGCGTAGCGGACGGCCACGGTCAGCACCGCGCGGGCGCAGCCGACCGCCGCCGCGCTCATGCAGAGCTTGCCGGCGGTGACCCGGCCGATGCTGGTGAGGAACCGTTTCCGCCTGCTGCCGAGGGAGCTGGTGAACCCGGCGTCGGGCCCGAGTCGGCCGTGTTCGCCGGTCAGCAGCGCCTCGTGGGGCAGGACGACCTCGTCGAAGGAGGTCAGGCAGTGGTCGACCGGGTTGCCGGGGCGCTGCGGCAGCGGGCGGACGGTGACGCCGGGCAGCGGGCCGACCTCGTCGGTGAGCGGGGTGAGGAAGAGGAAGATCCCGTGGTCCCGGCCGTCGACCAGGAGGCGGGCGGCGACCACGGCGGACTTCGGCCCGCCGGCGGGGCCGGTGTTCGGCATGAACTTCTGCGCACCCGCGTCGGGCGTGTGCAGGGTGAAGGTGCGGTCGGTGCGGTCGTAGACGGCGGTGGTCCGCAGCGCGGTGGCGTCGTTGCCGTGGCCGAGCTCGGTGCAGAGGAAGGTGCCGATCCGTTCCATCGCGAGGTACGGGTCCAACGGCCGCTTCTCGTGCGGGTCGTGGTCGAGCAGGCTGCCGAGGAAGAGGTTGTAGTGGATGCCGGCGACGACGACCAGCGCGCCGTCCAGCGGGCCCAGCCATTCGTGCAGGGCGGCCAGCGCGCGCGGGTCGGTGGCCAGTGCGGTGGCGTCGGTCATCCGGTTGACCTGCCGTAACCGCCGGTAGCTGGCGGCGATCCGGTCCGCGGTGGCGGCGCCGGGGTCGGTCCGCATCCGGGGGTCGGCGAGCAACCGCCGCCAGGGGCCGTGGACCCGCTCGTGGTCGGGGCCGTAGAGCAGCCGGGTGAGCTCGGCGGTGGTGGCAGTGGCAGTGGCAGTGGGGGTGACGGTGACGCTGGTGGTAGCGGTGACGGCGGTGGAAGCGGCGACGGCGGCCGGTGCAGGAGAGTCCGGTGCCCGGGTGGCGCTTCGGTCGTCCGTGGTGACGGTGCGACTGCCGGGAATGGTTGTCATGCGGTGATGAATGGGCGAACAGGGTCCGGGGAAACGGCTTTGTGATCAAGATCACCGAAAGCGGCCGGCCCCCC
>NZ_JBHWUI010000198.1:0-13537 GCF_042737525.1 Kitasatospora sp. NPDC059973
CGCGGGGCCCGCGCGCGCGTGGGGGTGCGCCGGGGACGCCCGTCGCGGGCGGCCCGGTCGAGCGCGGCGGTCCGGTCCGGGTCGAGGCGCAGCGCGACGGCCAGGGCCTGCACGGTGCGCTGCTGCGGTCCCCGGGTGCGGCCGCGCTCCATGTCGCCGAGCGCGCGCAGACTGATCCCGGCCGCCCGGGCCAGCTCGGCCTGTGTCAGACCGGCCAGCACCCGGAAGCGTGCCAGCAACAGGCAGAACTCCTCCGCCGCGGTGGAACTGCCTGTCGCTATGCCCTGCGGGCTGCCTGCGGGGTTGCCTGTCGCACCCATCGCCACCCCTGTCACTCACGGTGTCGGCCTCTTCACCGAACACGTCAGGTCAGTCAGTATGCACTGGTCAAAGTCGTGATCTTGCACCGGATCGGCCCACGCCCGGCCGCCCGGTGACGCCCCGACCGGAGCCGGGCCGCCGGTCCGCCCGCTCGGGAACGGGATGGGCGGAACACGATGCGCCGCCACCTGCGGGGCGGTGGCTCCGCCGCTACTTCCGCCTGTGGTTCTGCCCATCCCCGCACACGGAGGTGCCCAGAACCGCCCGCCGTCCGCACGGGCGGGCACGCGGCGGTCAGCGGTGGCGGCTCCCAGCCGCACGGCCCGACGCGCGCAGGAGCGTGACCACCGGCGCAGGCGAACGGGCCTCATGCGACCGAGACGGATCCGCCCGCACACGAGGCCCCCCGACACGGCCCTCGGCGGCGGCTCCCCGGCCGCACGGCCCAGCCCACCCGGGACCACAGCCGCCGGCGCGGGCCGGCAGGCCGGCAGGCCTCATGTGACCGAGACGGATCCGCCCGCACACGAGGCCCTCCGACACCGCCCTCGGCGGCGGCTCCCCGGCCGCACGGCCCAGCCCACCCGGGACCACAGCCGCCGGCGCGGGCCGGCAGGCCGGCAGGCCGGCAGGCCTCATGCGACCGAGACCACCTGAATCCGCCCGAGACGGACCCGCCGTCAGCGGGCAGCGGTGGCGGCGGCCCGGCGCTCCTCCGCCGCGGCCTCGGCCGTGCGACCCAGCGCCCGCAGGACCGTGGCCATCAGCGTGTGCGAGCGGGCCTCGACCCCCGGATCGGCCTGGGTGCGGCCGAGCACGAGGGCAAGCCGGGCCGTGGTCAGGGCGTCGCCGTGGCGGCCGAGCGCGTAGAGGGCCTCGGCCCGAGTGTGAGTGGCCCGGACGGTCTCGGCCGCGTCCGGGTGGGCGGCGAGGATGCGCACGGCCTCGTCCGCGTGGGCGAGAGCCGCTTCGAGGGCGCCGCCGGCCACCTGGGCTCCGGCCAGGTCGTCGAGCGCCCGGGCGAGCAGCCGGTCGTCGGCCAGCGAGCGGGCGCGGGCCACGATGTCCGCCATCAGCGGCACGGCGCGGTCCGGCCTCCCGGCGCCGGCCAGGCCGGCCGCGATCCGGACCCGGCAGTGGTGGCGTTCGACCGGGTCGCCGACCCGGTCGGCGGAGGCGAGCGCCCGGTCCAGGTGGTCGAGGGCGGCCCTGACGTCCCGCCGGTCGACCAGGACCGCGGCGAGGTCGGTGGTCAGCCGGGCCACGGCGGCCGGATCGGCGCAGGCGCGGGCGGCCCGCAGACCGGACTCGACGGTGGTCCACCACCCTGCGCGGCGGTGCCCGGACCCGGCGTAGAGGGCGCCGGCCCGGTGGGCGAGCCGCCAGGCCTCGGCGAACCGGCCGTGCCGTTCGGCGCGCAGCACCAGGCCGCGGACGGCGGGCTCCTCGCGGTCGAACCAGTCGGCGGCCCGGCGGGCGCTCGGCGGCAGGGGGCGGTCCCCGGCGGACGGGCCCACCACCGACGGAGCGACAGCGGACGGGCCGACGGCGGACGGCGGACCGTCGCCCGGCCGGCCGACCCAGGCGGCGGTGGCGTTCAGGTAGTGCTCGATCAGCCGGTCCAGGGCCGCCGCGCGCTGGTCGGCCGGGAGTTCGGCGGCCAGCCGGGCGCTGTGCCGGCGGACCAGCTCGCGCCGGGCGAACAGGCCGGGCGCGCCCTCCTCCACCAGGTGGACGGCGTCGAGCTGGACCAGCAGACCGCGGGCCGCCGCCGGCGGCACCTCGGCGAGGGCGGCGGCGGCGAGCGGCTCGATGACCGCGCCGGGATGCAGGCCGAGCAGGGCGAACAGGCGCGCCGCAGCCGGCGCCAGGGTGCGGCAGGTCAGGTCGAGGGCCGCGCCGAAGCCGGGCGGACCGAGGTCGGCGCGGGCCGGGTCGGCGAGCCCCGACGGCTCCTCGGCGAACTCCGCCACCAGGTCCTCCAGGGCCCAGTCCGGGCGGGCGCCCAGCCGCGCCGCGGCGAGGCGCAGGGCGAGCGGCAGGTGGTCGCACCGTTCGGCGAGTTCGGCGGCGGCGAGCGGCTCGGCGGTCACCCGGGCCGGGTCCAGCGCCCGGGCCAGCAGCTCCTGGGACTCGGCCGGGGTCAGGGCGTCGAGCGGGAACGGGGTGGCGCCCTCGTGCACCAGCAGGTCCCGCAGCCGGCTGCGGCTGGTGATGACGGTGACGGGTCCGACCCAGGCCCGGCCGGTCCCGGGTCCGGCCTCGGGCGGCGGATCGGGCAGCAGCGGGGCGAGTTGCTCGTAGGAGCGCGCGTTGTCCAGCACGATCAGCAGCCGGCGGCCCGTCACCAGCTCGCGGAAGCGGCGGGCGCGGCCGTCGAGCGAGGCGGGCAGCGCGCTCCCGGTGACGCCCAGGGCGGTCAGGAAACCGGCCAGCACCTCGGCCGGGTCGCGGGGGCCGCTCTCGTCGAAGCCGCGCAGATCGGCGTGGAGCCGGCCGTCGGGAAAGCGGTCGGCGGCCCGGTGGGCCCAGCGCTGGACCAGGCTGCTCTTCCCGACCCCGGCGGGTCCGGTGACCAGGACGGGGCCGGCCTCCCGGCCGGCGGCGACGGCCGCGTCCAGGCGGTCGAGCTCGGCCGCCCGGCCGACGAACCGCCGGTTGGCGCGGGGCAGTTGTGAGGGCACGAGGTGCGGCGGGCGGGCCGTGGCGACGGGCGGCCGGGGCTCGGCGCGGGGCGTGGCGAGGACGGCCGGCCGGCCCGCGACGCGCTCGCCGGCCAGCCGCAGTTCGGGCCCCGGCGCCGTCGGCAGCTGCGCCGTGACCCGCTCGTACCAGGCCCGCGCCTCGGCCCGGCGCCCGGCCTGGTCCAGGCAGTCGATCAGCCGGACGGCCAGCCGCTGGTGGGTGGGGTGGGCCGCGGCGGTCTCGACCAGCTCGGCGACCAGTTCGGCGCCGCGGTCCAGCCGGCAGAGCCCCTCGGCCAGCCGGTCCAGGGCGCGCAGCCGCAGGTCGGTCAGCCGGGGGGCGGCCTGCTCGCGCAGCAGGGCGGAGCCGCAGTCGGTCAGGGCCGGACCGCGCCAGAGGTCCAGCGCCGCCCGCAGCAGGGGCAGCACCGGGTCGTCCGCCCCGGTGGCGCGGTCCGCCGGGGCGGCGGCGGGGTCCGGCCGGCCGGGGAGCAGCACCCCGGCCCGGTCGCAGAGGCGTTCGAAGCGCAGGGCGTCCACCTGCTCCGGATCCCCGCTCAGGACGTAGCCGGCGCCCCGGGTGGCCAGCTCCAGTCCACCGTCCAGCAGCCGGCGCAGTCCGGCGACGTGCCCCTGCAGCGCGGCGCGCGCGGTCGCGGGCGGGTTGCCGTCCCAGACCAGCTCGATCAGCCGGTCGGTGGGCACCACCCGGTCGAGTTCCACGGCCAGCGCGGCGAGCAGCGCACGGCGCTTCGGCGCCGAGGGCGTGGCCGCCGTGCTGCAGTCGTAGCGGACGGTCACGGCACCGAGCAGGTCGATCCGCATACGGCCTCCTCGTCATATGTCAGTGATCGGCATATTGACGGATCCGACCGGGAAATGCCCAATCACGGACCACGGTGTGCCCGAAAGGGCAGGAGCCGGCACCCCGCTCCGGCGTCCACGGCGCGGACGAAATGCCAACCCGGACAAACGGCACGGATACACTGCAGCCCGATATCAGGCTGGACCGCCGTGGGGGGCGACTGTGGGCGACCGCGTGGGCATCCGACTGCTCGGCCCCGTGGAGCTGCGAACCGGGTCCGACGGGTACGTCGCGCTACCCGGACCGCAGCGGCGCGCCGTCCTGGCCCTGCTGGCCCTGCGGCTCGGACGGGTCGTCGCGGTGGAGCGCTTCTTCGAGCTGCTCTGGGGCGAGGATCCACCGGCCCGGGCCAGGGCGGCCCTGCAGGGGCACGTCGCCGCGCTGCGCAAGGTCCTCGCCGCCACCCCCTTCGAGCTGTCCACCCGGGCGCCCGGCTACCTGCTCACCGGCCCGGCCGAGCAGGTCGACGCGCTGCGCTTCGAAGCGCTGTCCGCCCGCGCCGGGGAGCACGCCGACCGGGCCGAGCGCGGCGCGGACGCCGAGGCGATCGGGCTGCTGGAACGGGCCATGGGCCTGTGGACCGGCGCCGCCCTGGCCGACCTGCCCGACACCGAACTGCGCCGGGCCCTGGCCGGCCGGCTGGAGGAGGCCGGGACGAGGGCGCTGATCGGCTGGGCCCGGCTGCGGCTGCGCCAGGGCTCCGGCGCCGCCGCCGTGGAGGCGCTGGAACAGCGGGTGCGGGCCGACGGGCTGCGCGAGGAGGTGGTGGCCCTGCTGGTCCGCTGCCTCCACCAGGCCGGGCGGCCCGCCGACGCGCTGGCGGTCTACCACCAGGCCCGGGAGCTGCTCTCCCGCGAGCTGGGCATGGTGCCCGGCGCGGAGCTGCAGGCCGCACTGGCCCGGGTGCTGGCCGAGGAGCCGGCCGCCGGGACGGTGCCCGGCCCCGGGCCGGCGGCGCCGCGCGCCCCCGCGAGCACGCGACCGCCGGTGGCCCCCGAGCCGCCCGCGGCCGCCGACCCGCCGGTGGTCCCCGCCCCACCCGTGGCCGGTCCGGCCCCCGCGGCCGCACCCGCCCCGGTCGAGCCCTCGAAGCCCCGTCAGCTCCCCCGCCGGCCCATCGGCTTCGTCGGACGCGGCCCGGAGTCGCACTGGCTCGACCGCGAGTGCGGTCCGGACCGCACCGGTGACGGACTGGCCGTGGTGGTCGGCCCGGCCGGTGTCGGGAAGAGCGCCACCGTCATCCGCTGGGCGCACCGGACGGCCGCCGGCTTCCCGGACGGCCAGCTCTTCGTCGACCTGCGCGGCTTCGATCCGGCCGGACCGGCCGACCCGGCCGAGGTGCTCGGCCAGTTCCTGCTGGCCCTGGGCGTCCCGGAGGCGGCCATCCCCGAGGACCGGGCGAGCCGAGCCGGCCTCTACCGCGCCCGGACCGGCGACCTCCGCCTGCTCGTCCTGCTGGACAACGCGCACAGCGCCGCCCACGTCGCCGACCTGCTGCCGGCCGGGCCCGACTGCGCCGCCGTGGTCACCAGCCGCACCTCCCTGGAGGACCTGGTGGTCACCGAGGGCGCCGCCATCCTGCGGCTGGAGGCGCTGCCCGAGGGCGACGCGCTGCGGCTGCTCGAACGGAGCCTGGCCCCCGAGCGGGTCCTCGCCGAGGCCGCCGCCGCCGAGCGACTGATCGAACTCTGCGACCACCTGCCGCTCGCCCTGCGGATCGCGAGCTCCCGGCTGGCCGCCCGACCGGACTGGACGATCACCGACCTGGTCGCCGAGCTCTCCGACGAGCGGACCCGGCTGCTCGCCCTGGAGACCGACGGCGCGGTCAGCATCCGCACCACCCTGATGCTCACCCACCGCCACCTCTCCGACCGGGCCGCCACCCTGCTCACCCTGCTGGCCGCGCACCCCGGCCGGGAGGTGGACACCGCCGCCACCGCCGCGCTGCTGGGTACCGACCCGGCCACCGCCCGCGACGCGCTGGGCGAACTGGCCGCCCACCACCTGCTCGGCGAGAGCGCGCCGGGCCGGTACAGCCGCCACGACCTGATCCGGCTGTTCAGCGTCGAACTCCTCGCCGAACAGCCCCCCGAGCTCCGCCGGCTCGCCGTCGAGCGGCTGCTGGACTACTACGTCACGGCCGTCCAGCACTGCGGCGAACACCTCGAACCCGGGCAGGACGGCTACGGCGAACGCGCCCACCCGCCCGCCGCGCTGCCCGCCGCGAGCGACACCCGCGCCGCGCTCGACTGGTTCCGCGCGGAGCAGTCGACGATCCGCGCGCTGGTCGACACCGCCGGCGCGGTCGACCCCGAACGGGCCTGGCGCCTGGCCATGTCGTCGAGCGCGTTGTACTACGGCTCCAGCCGGCTGGCCGACTGGCTGAGCTGCCTGCGGGCGGGCGAGCGCGCCGCCGAACAGTGCGGCGACCGGGTCGCCACCGCGCTGCTGCGGGGCGCCTCGGCGAACGCGCTGCTGGGGCTGGAACGCCGTGAGGAGGGGGCCGAGGCGGCCCGGCGGGCCGTCGCCGACACAACCCCCGCGGACGGCTTCGCGCACATCCGCGCCCTGGCCACCGCGTCGCTCGGCACCGCCCTGCTCGGGGACCCGGTCCGGGCCACCGCACTGGCGGCGGCCGCGGTGGCCCTCGCCGAGGAGTCCGGCTCCGCGCACCGGACCTCCTACGCCCTCGGCTACGCCGCGTCGGCCGCCCTGATGGCGGGCGACCACGACGGCGCGCTGCGCCGCGCCCGCGAGACCAGGGCCCTGCTGCCCGACCACCCGGCCGCGACGATCCACGCCTGGTCGATGCTGACCGAGGCGCACGCCCTGCAGGCCCTCGGCCTCGCCGAGGCCTCCGAACTGGCCTGGGCCCGGCTCCTGGTCACCTGCGAGCAGGCCGGTTTCCTGCACCTGCAGGCCGTCTCGGAGGAGTGCTACGCCGCCTTCCTGCGGACCCAGGGCCGCGAGGAGGAGGCGACCGAGCACCTGAAGGCGGCCGTCGGACTGTACCGGCTGCACCGACATCAGGCCGGCTCCCCGAGCGGCGTGCCCGCCGCGATCGAACGCTCACTGCGGCCCCCGCCGGCCGGGCCGGCGCCTGTCGGCCGGCTCTGAGGCTCCCTCGGGCCGCCCCGGACGGCGCCGGCGCCGAGGCCGGCCGGTCCGGTGCCGGGGCGGGCGGGTGCGGTGTTGATCCGAACGCCCGTCAGCCGGTGCAGTCGGCACGGACGGCGCCGGCCGCGTGGTGGGCCTTGTCGGCATCTCCGCCCCAGTCGATGCCCCGGTCGTGGAGCATCACCGCGATCCGGCCGCCGGTCAGCGGGAAGGTACCGGCGCTGACCCAACTGCCCCGGGCCGCGGTCTGGTCGACCTTGAACTCGCCGACGGTGCCGCTGCCGGGCGTCGAGCTGTTCTGCACGGTGTAGACGGTGGGCTTGCCGCCCACCATCTTGCGGTCGCTGCTGTTCGGGACGTAGACGGAGATCTTGCAGCTGCCGGTGGTGACCGGGGCGGTGGTGAAGGTCCACACCACCGAGTTGCCCTTGTCCTTGCCGTCGCCGCTCATCGGCACCGAGTCGTACTTGCCGTTGCAACCCGACCCGGAGTACCCGCCGGCCGAGTTGACCGTCCAGCCGGTGCTGCCGTTCGTCCACTGGCCGTACTGGGCGTAGCCGGTGCCGGAGTTGCCGCAGCCGGTGCCGGCGACGGCGGTGAAGGTGGGCGCGGCGGGCTTCGGCGGGACGGGCGGCTGGGGCACCGGCGGCTGCGGCTTGGGCTGCTGGGGAACCGGCGGCTGCGGTGCGGTACCGCCGCTCCCACCGGTACCCCCGGTGCCGCCGGTGCTCCCGCCGGTGCCCCCGCTGCTGCCGCCCGTACCGCCCGTACCACTGGTACCGCCGCTGCCCGTGCTGCCGGTAGCGCCGCTGCCACCGGTACCGCCGCTGCCGCCCGTCGTCGGCGGCTTGGCACCGGGGGCGGGCCCGGTGGCGGGCCGGGAGAGCAGGTTGGTGCCGGGGGGCGGCGCGGTGTTCGGCGCGGCCCCGTTGCCCGCAGTGGTGCCGGGCACGCCCCCGGTGGCGCCGTCCGCCCCGGGCGTGGTCGGGGAGCCCGCGGCCGGGTCCGGGGGGAGGGTCGGATCAGTGGGCGCGGCCGGGGCGCCGGAGGCGTTCGGATCGGTGGGTGCGTCGATCGGTGCGGGATCGCCGAACTCCGGCCCCTCGGGAAGGGGCAGGTCCGCCTGGCTCAGGCCGACGTTGTCGGCCGTCCCGTCCCTCCCGGTCCGACTGCCGTCGGTGATCAGGAACGGCAGGCCCATCAGCACCACGCCGGCGGTGGCGGCGGCGACCATCACCGGCCGCTTCAGCCGGGCCCGGCCGAAGCGGTCCGGGCGCGCGACCGGCGCGAGGGCGGTCGGCCCCGGCTCCGGCCCCGGCTCAGGGTCGGGCACCGGCGCGAGCACCGGTCCGGGCACGACGGGGGCCGCCGGCAGCGGGGGCTCCGCGGCCGCGACCGGGCCGGTCGACACGGCGGCGACCTGCCCGTACTCCGGGACGACCGGCGGCGGAGCCACGGGCAGCACGGCGGCCGGCGGTACGGCCGCGGCTGCCGGGTCGGGTGCCCCCGCTCCACCGGCCTCCTCGTCCATCTCCCAGGCCACCGAGGGCAGCTGAATGCTCGCCGCCCCGCTCTGAGCCCCGTTTCCACTCGTGCTCGTGCCCACCACAGCTCCTCGGCTCCGCATGCCGTCCCTGTCGGCGGAACCGCCCGGCCGACAGGGCCACCGACGCTTCCACTCGGTACCTACGGCCCGGCCGGGCCGTGCGGTTCACCGGCCGTCGGTGGACCGCACGGCCCGCCTGCCCGTTGAGCGCCGTGCGGGTGTCGTCAGCGATGGTGTCCCACCGGTCCGCCACCGCGTCCGGGCCCGACCGGACCGGGCCCCGGTTGCCCCTCGGTGGTGCGGTGGGCGTACACCCGCGCGGCCTCCCGGCACCGCCGGGCGAGGAGGCGGCCCCGCTGCCGGGTGCCGCCGGTGACGACGTCCTCGCCTCCCGGCGACTCCTGCACGCCGTTGGCACCGACCCGCCCGTGGGCGACGAAGGCGCGCGCACGCGGTCGGAGCTCGGCGGCGAACCGGCTCGTCCCGTCGACCGGGTCGGGATCGGTGGTGCCGTCCTGCCGCACCAGGGTCGTCTTCCCGGCCTTCGCCAAGGCCGTGACCACGCTGCCGTCCGCGCCGTGCGGCTTCGGTTCCAGCGGCTCGCCCCCCGGGCATCGCGCGGTGCGCCCGGGCGCCGGGTTCGGCCGTCCGGGCGCGTGCATAGCCGCGTTCCAGCCGCCCGGGGACATCGCTGCGCCCCCTCCACGGCCTGTCGCGCCTGGGCAGTGCCCACGAGGTCCTACGGGCCGACGGTCTCGCCCGGGCCGGGCCGGTCACTGAACCGGTGGCCGGGCGGCGCCCGTATTCCCCGACGATGAGTCTCTCCCGCCTCGGCCTGCCCTCCGGTGACCCGGCCGCGCCCCGCCGCCGGTTCGGCCGCCGGCGTGGCGGGGCCGCCGCGCTGCCCGCCGGGCCGGGCAACCCGGTAACCGCCTCCCCGGTGCCGGCGCTGGCCGCCGCTCCGGCCGGGGCCGCGCCCGCCCTCCGGTCCGAGCTGCGCCCGGTCGGCCCACACTTCGTCATCGCCCCCTCCACCGCCGGGGACGACGAACTGTCGGCGGCGGTCGCCACCCTGCGCCCGGTGCCCGACAGCATCGTCGTGGTCGCCGCCGCACCCGACTCGGCCGCCGTCCTGCGGGACCGGATGGCCGACCTCGGCGTGATCGCCCGCTCGCGCGGCGCCGCCACGCTGGTCCTGGCCGCCTCCGGCCTCGCCGCGCTCGCCCCCAACGGCCGCCGCCCGGCCGAGGTGGTCGCCGACCGGGCCGGCCTGCCGGTGATCGCGCCGGACGGCCTGGTGGAGATCACCCCGGACGGCAACCTCAAGGTCACCGCGCCCGATGGTGCCGGCGAGGCCGCCTCCTGGTGGCACTGCGCACCCGGCAGCGCACCGCGCCGGGTCCGGGAGACGATCGGCGCCACCGCGCCGGTCGAGCCGCCCTCCACCGCCGTCGCCGTCGTACCCGCCGGCCCGGCCGGGCACCTGCCGGTCGAGAGCGCCACCGCCGCCCGCCGTCCCCCGGCCGTACACGTGCTGCGGCTGCCCGCCGGTTTCTGGCTCACCCACCCGTCCGCCCCGCCCCCCGGCCCGATGCCCGGCCTCGGGCTGGCCGCCGCGCCGCCCGGCACCGTCGTGCTGGTCGTCGGCACCCCGGCGCGGCCCGTCCTGCTGCCCGAGGACTTCGCGGAGGCCGTGGTCGGCCTGCCGGTGGACACCTCGCGGCTGCTGGTCAGCGCGCCCTGGGCGGCCCCGGACGAACTCGCCGCCCTGACCGGGGCGCTGTCGGCCCGGCTGGCCCGCCCGGTCAGCGCCGCGATCGGCCTCCCGGTGCTCGGCCCGGGCGGCCCCACCTCGCGCATCCTCGACACCCACGGCCGGGCCCGCTGGGAGCCGTACCTGCTGCGGCTCGCCGCCGCGCCCGGCCAGGGCACCGCACCCGCCGCCTGGCGCAACGGGGGCGCCTCCTGGCGGACCGACGGTCCGGGCGTCTTCGAGGCGTTCCCCTACTGGGCGCTGGAGGCCGTCCCGGCCGGCCTCTGGCTCCGGCCGGAGCCTCCGCACGTCCTCACCCCGCGCTTCCGCCGGCCCGAGGCGGCCCGCCCGCTGCTGATCGTCGGCGAGCGGGACCGGCCCGTCGAGGCCGACGTCTTCGAGGAGCTGGGCAGCCTGCTCGACCGGCTGCCGTCCTCCGGCTCGGACGGGTTCGGGCTGCTGGTCCACGGGCTGCTGGAGCCGTCCACCGAACGGATCGCCCGGTTCATCGCCCGGATGCACGACCTGGACTGGCTCGGACCGGAGCAGCCCGCCGGGTCCGTGCCGGGCGTGGCGGCGGTGTCGTACGGGATCGGCGGCCTCCCCGCGGCCCGCCCGACCGCCGTGGAGGCCGCGCCACAGCCCGTACCGGCCGCCGTGGCGCCGCCCCGGGCCGCGGCGCTGTCCGGTCCGCCCGCCGAGCCCTCGGCGTTCGCCGTACCGACCACCACCAGTGGTGGCCCCGGCCTCCCCCCGCCGATGGGCGCGGCGCCGCGCGGGACCGACCCCCTCGGCACCGCCCGGGCCACCGCCGGCGGCCCTTCGGCGGCGGCGCCGACCGAGGAGCGGCCCCCTTTGGAGAGCGCTCCCCGGACCGACCCGGTCACCGACCCCGTCACCGCCCCGGTCACCGCCTCATACGCCCACCGGGTGGGCACCGCCCCCGAACCCCCGTACGAGCGACCGGACTTCGCCCGGCTGAACGCGGCCGACGTCGAACCGCCCACCGACCCCACCACCGCGGACCCGCACGGCGACCCCGCCGTCGCGGACCCGCCCACCGGCCCCACCATCGCGGACCCGCACGGCGAGCCGGACGAACCACCGGACAGGCGCCCTTTGGAGCCGGTCGGTCCGGAGTCACTCGACCCGGAGCCGGTCGAAGACCCCCACGAGCTCACCGACGAGTCCACCGGAGTGGAACCGGACGGCGGCCCGGCACCGGCATCGGCCCCGCCGCGCGCCCGTCAGCTCCGCCCGGAGGACTTCCCGGTCCCCGTTGCGGTCAGCGGCACCGACGACCGCGACGCCGTCCGGACGCTACTCGGCGAGCACTACCACCGCTGCTCCGGCCGGATCGACCAGGTCACCACCCGGCTGCCGAGGCTGCGGTCGACCTCCAAGGACGACATCAAGCCCGACCTCGCCGCCGTCCTGCTGCACCACGGCGACACCGGAATCCCCGCGGAACGGGCGGAGTTGATCGCGGCCGCCCGCTCCCGCGACCCGATCCTCGCGCCCTTCCTCCGCTGCCTCGGCTCCGGGCTGCGCCGCTTCCCGAGCCACCACGGCGCCGTGCTGCTCTGCGCCCCGCCCGGCCCGGATCCGGCGGCCCTGCTCGCCCACTACGCGGTCGGGCAGGTGGTGACGGAGCCCGCCCCGGTCACCGGCCTGACCGCCAGCGCCGTCGAAATCCCCGGCGCGGCGGTCGAGTTCGTCATCTGGTCGGCCACCGGGCGGCGCACCTCGGCCTTCGGCTCGGGCACCGAGGAGCTGCGGGTGACCTTCGCCCCGGGCACGTCCTTCACCGTCGTCGCCGTCTCGCCCGCCGAGGCCTCCGAAGCCCCGGAGGCCCCCGACCGCCCCGCCCGCGTCCTGCTGCGCGAGTACACCGGAGCCGCCGGAGCCGACCCGGCCGAACGGGACCGCAGCGCCCTGACCCGCCTCCAGTCGTGGCTGGACCGCAGGGACCGGCTGGGCCCGGCCGAGCGCCGGCGGATCGAGGACCCCGAGCGCTTCCACCTCACCCCGGGGGTCGAGCTTCTGCCTGGTCCCGAGGGTGCGTGAACCCGCCGTCGGACGGCGGCCGTTCACCAAGCGAACCCGCTCGCCCGCCGTTCCCGCGGCCGATCCGGCCGCCCGACCCCGGAGCCTCCATGCCGATCCGGCCCACCCCACTGCCCCTCGCCCTGACCGCCCTCCTACTGGCCGGCGCCCTCCCCGTGCTCCCGGCCGCCGCGGCGTCCCCGGGCCCCACCCCGAGCGGCTCGCCCACCACGACGGTCGCCGACCCCGCCCCGGCGAACCACGGGCGCCCCCACCGCACCACTCTGCCCACGGCCAAGTCGCCCACCACGCCCAGCGGTTCGCCATCCGGCTCCGCCTCCGGCTCGCCGTCCGGCAAGCCCACCACGACCGGGGCCGGCGACCTCACCGACCCGCATCTCAAGGACATCGCCCAGCAGTTCGTCTCCAGCGCCGAGAACTCCTCCCTCGACTGGAAGGCGCAGTTCGCCTACATCGAGGACATCAAGGACGGCCGCGGCTACACCGCGGGCATCGTCGGCTTCTGCTCCGGTACCGGTGACATGGCCGAACTGGTTCGCCACTACCGCGAGTTGAAGGCCGACAACGTCCTGGCCAAGTACCTCCCCGCGCTGGAGAAGCTGGACGGCTCCGCCTCGCACAGCGGCCTCGACCCCGACTTCACCTCGGACTGGAAGAAGGCGGCCCAGGACCCGGTCTTCCGCAAGGCCCAGGAGGACGAGCGCGACCGCGTCTACTTCACCCCGGCCGTCACCCAGGCCAAGTCCGACGGACTGCACGCGCTCGGCCAACTCGCCTACTACGACGCCATCGTGATGCACGGCCCGGGCAACAGCGCGGACAGCTTCGGCGGGATCCGCGCGGCGGCGCTCAAGAAGGCCAAGCCCCCGGCGCAGGGCGGCGACGAGAAGGCCTACCTCGCCGCGTTCCTGGACGCCCGCGCCGCCGCCATGCGCACCGAGGCGGCCCACTCCGACACCTCCCGCGTCGACACCGCCCAGCGCCTCTTCCTCCAGGCCGGGAACCTCGACCTGCACACCCCGCTGAGCTGGAAGGTCTACGGCGAGTCCTTCCACATCGACAAGTAGCCCACCGGGTGACGGAAGAGCGGCGGGGCCCCCCCCCCCGCGGGCCCCCCCCGTGGGTGGTTTTTTTATAAAAACCCGTAACCCCCCCCCAGGTGGCCCCCAAAAAAAACCCAAAAA
>NZ_JBHWUI010000199.1:0-13519 GCF_042737525.1 Kitasatospora sp. NPDC059973
TTGCGGGCCCCGGCGGTGCGGCCGGGGCCCGCAACACGTACGCCCGGCGGCAGGGCGGCGCGCGGCGACCGTGCGCTGACGTACAGTCAGGCCGGGGCCCGTGCCCCGCCCCGCAGTCGACCGTGCCGGCAGAGGAGAAGCGCCGTGGCCACCGAAGCCCACCCCGTCCCCGTCCCGCCGCCCGCCGACGGGGCCGCCCGGCCCGTTCCCGAACTGCCGGCCGAGGCCGTCACCCGGTGGCGGGCCGAGGGGTCCGAGCTGGTCGAGCTGCTCGCGCTCGCCCACCGGGAGCTGGGCGGCGTCGCGGCGTTCCGGCTCGGACCGGCCCCCACCGTGCTGGTCACCGATCCGGAGGCGGTGCAGCACGTGCTCGGGCGGCACCCGGACCGCTACGTCAAGCGCTCCCACCGGGCCCGGATGCTGGCCGGCGAGGGCGTCCTGTCCGCAACCGGAGAGGCCTGGAAGCGCCAACGGCGGATGCTGCAGTCCCAGTTCACCGGACCGGGGATGCGCCGCTACGAGCGGCGGATCGCCGAGGCCGCCCGCCGCGCCGCCGACCGCTGGGCCGGGTACGCCCGCACCGGCGAGCGCTTCGACCTCGGCGAGGAGATGCGGCACTTCGCCCTCGACACCATCTGGCGCGCCCTCACCGGCCGCCCGCTGGACGACCGGACCGACCGCGAACTCGCCTCGGTGGCCCGGGTGGTGGCCGCGCTGCCGACACTGCCCGCGGACGGCGCCGACGCCCGGGACGCGGTCGCCGAGGACCTGGCCAGGATCGACGCCGTCGCGCACGCCGCGATCGACGCCGCCCGGCGCGACCCGGCGGGCGACGGCCTGCTCCGGGTGCTGGTCGAGGCCGCCGACGAACACCCCGAGTACACCGACCGGTTGATCCGCGACGAGCTGGTGACCCTGCTGGTCGCCGGGCACGAGACCACCGCCACCACATTGACCTGGCTCTTCCTGTTGCTCGACGGCAACCCCGGGGCCCGCGCCTGGGCGCTGGCGGCCGGCCCCGAGGGCTCGGCCGGGCGGCGCGAGGCGGTGCAGGCGCTGGTCAGCGAGACCCTGCGGCTCTACCCCTCCGCCTGGATCCTGCCCCGGCACGCGGCGGAGGCCGACACCCTGGCGGGCCACCGGATCGAGGCCGGTACGGACCTGCTGGTCTGCCCCTATCTGACCCACCGGGACGCGGAGTTGTGGCCCGACCCGGAGCGCTTCGACCCGGCCCGGTTCACCTCCCCCGGCCGCAAGCCCGCCCACCTGGGCGCCTACTACCCCTTCGGGCTCGGCGCCCGCGCCTGCCTGGGCACCCAGTTCGCCGTGCGGGAGACCACCGCCCTGGTCGAGCTCCTGCTGGAGCACAGCCCGCGGCTGCTCGCCGTCCCCACCGGCTCCGCGTACGGGATCACCGTCCGGCCCGACGGGCCCGCCCCGGCCACGCTCGCGGGAGCGTGACCGGGGCGGGCCGGCCTGCGGGGCGACCGTCGGGGACGGCCGGTCGGAGACGGTCAGGTCAGGGCCGGTCAGTGCAGGGCCGGTCAGTGCAGGGCCGGTCAGGGACCGGTCAGGGGAAGGCGACCACGGTGGACGGGACGGTGGCGGTGCCGGAGGTCGGGCCACCGGTGCCGTTGACCACGTGCTCGTACTGGCCGTTGCCGCCCAGCGAGACCACCGACAGGTCGTGCAGGCGCACCCCGGGCCGGACCGGGACCTCGAAGCCGTGGTCCATCCGGATGGTCGGGTCCACGTTGAAGTAGCAGTAACTGCCGAGGCCCCAGCCCTCGTGGGTGGTCACGCCGTCGTCGACCTTGTAGGCCGCGAAGCCCTTGGTCGCGCCGTTCTGCACGGCCGCCTGGTTCGGCGCGTCGTACGCCTTCTCGTTCTGGAAGAAGATCGTCCGGCCGCGCTCGCCGGACCACTCGACGTCGTACTTCTTGAAGTGCTCCACGAACAGGCCGGTGGCGAGCACGTCGTCCCCGCGCACCAGCAGGCCGTAGTCGGAGGGGTTGGTGGTCCAGCCGACCCCGGCGCCGTGGTCGGCCCGCCAGATCCAGCTGTGGTCGACGATCACGTCGTCACTGTTGACCACGATCCCGGCGGTGGCGGAGCCGGGGCCGGCGCCGCCGACCCGGATGAACACGTCTTGGAGGGTGGTCGGGTCGGCCGCGTGGTCGGCGGCGGCGTTGTCCGGCCCGATCTGCACCAGGGAGGGCGAGTTGACCGCTCCGGCGTCGACCAGCAGACCGGCCAGCCGGACGCCGTCGACGTCGGCCACCTTGATCGCCGTCACTCCGTTGTCCGGGACGACGGTGGCCAGGCCGAGGCCGAGCACCACGGTGTCGGGCCGGTTCACCTCGATCGGCCGGTCGACGTGGTAGACACCGGGGGTGAAGAGCAGGTCGAGCCCCTGGGCCAGCGCCGCGTTGATGGTCGCCGCGGTGGCACCCGGCTTGACCACGTAGAACTGGCTGAGCGGCCGCGAACCGCCCTGCGGGGTACCGTCCCACGAGACGCCGCGGGCGTCGGTCCGCTTGGCCGGGACGAACACCTTGTAGTCGTTGCCGTCCAGGTAGAGGAACGGCTTCTCGCGGGAGACCGGTGTGCTGTCGAGCGTGGTGTAGGGCGGGTTGGGGAAGCCCTGCGCCGGGGCGCCCTGGACGCCGGAGAACACCTGGTTCCAGACCCCGTTGGAGAAGCCGCCGACCGCGCTGTCCCGGGTGTACCACTGCTGCTGGGAGTAGTTGCCGACGGTGCCGTCGATCCGGCTGTCGGCGATGTAGCCGCCGCTGGCCCAGCCGTAGCCGTCGGGCGACAGGTTGAGGCCGCCCTTGACGTGCATCCGGCGGAACGGCGCCGCCTGGGCGACGGCCCAGTGGTCGGTGCCGTTGACCGGGTTGAGCGCGAGGTTCTCGGCGGAGCGCCAGAAGTTCTGCGTCGCGTTGCCGTTGAACCAGCCGGCGTCCACCGTGACATCGCCGTTGATGGTGGTGTCGTCCGGCTTCAGGCCGAGGCCGGCGATCGAGGTGTAGAAGCCGAGCTGCGCGTTGAGGTTGTTGTAGGTGCCCGGCTTGAACAGCAGCGCGTAGCGCTCGCTGCCGAACTGGTTGGCCTCCTGCTGGTGGAAGACCGCGTCGACCTTCGCCTGGATCCCGGGGGTGGCGGGGTCGAAGACCAGCACGTTGGGGCCGAGGTCGCCGCCGCCCTGGACCGGCGGCACGGTCGGCCCGTCGGTGGTGTTGACCCGGAAGTCCCAGAGCGAGTACCCCCAGGCGGTGCCGCGGGCCTGCCCGTTCATCCGGACGTAGCGGCCGCTGCCGGAGACGGCGAGCGTCTCGGTGCCGCCGGCACCGGTCGCGGTGGCGTACAGCGTCCGCCAGCTCGATCCGTCGTCCGAGGTCTGGAGCTGGTAGGAACGCCCGTACGCGGCCTCCCAGTTCAGGACCACCCGGCAGAGCTGGCGGACCGAGCCGAGGTCGACCTGGAGCCACTGCTGGTCGCTCGCCGCGGAGGACCAGCGGGTGCCCGGGTCGCCGTCGACGGCGTTGCCGGCCGCCGTGCCGGCGTTCTCCGCGGACGAGGCGGTGGCGGGCCGGCCCTGGGCGGCGTCGGTGCTGCCGCAGTCGGCGCCGCCCGGGGTGAAGGCGCCGTAGACCTGGAACTCCCAGAGCGAGTAGCCGTATCCGGTGCCCCGGGCCAGGCCGTTCATCCGGACGTAGCGGCCGCTGCCGGAGACGGCGAGCGTCTCGGTGCCGCCGCTGCCGGTGGTGGTGCTGTAGAGCGTCCGCCAGCTCGATCCGTCGTCCGAGACCTGGATCTGGTACGCACGCCCGTACGCCGCCTCCCAGGTGAGCACCACCTTGGTGAGCGCGGCACCGGCGCCGAGGTCGACCTGGAGCCACTGCTGGTCGCTCGCCGCGGACGACCAGCGGGTGCCGGTGGATCCGTCGACGGCGTAGGCGGCCGGGGTGGCGCCGTTCTCGGTGGACGAGGCGGTGACCGCCCGGCCCTGGGAGATCAGGGCGTCGGCGGCGTGGGCGGCCGGCGCGGGCAGCGCCAGGACGGCGCCCGAGAGCAGGGCGAGGCCGGCCAGTGCGGCCGGGGCCCTGCGGGGGCGTGCTGAAGCGAGCCTCATGGGCTTCTCCTGCGGTGGGGGTGAGTGGGGTGTGGGGGCGCGCGCCACGGCCCGCACCCGGTGCGGCGCAGGTACCGGGCGTGGGGGAACGACGGGGCGGCCGGGCGGTCAGCGGTCGACGGTCGGCCGGCCGGGCTCGGCAGGTGGTGGCCGGCCGGGCACGGGTGGACGGCCGCCGGAGGTCCGACGGAGCGCCACCGGCCCGCCGTCCGGGCTCGGGGAGCGCCCCCGACCGGGAGTCTCGGGGCTGCCGATCGGGGGTGTCAACCCTTCGCGCCGACTTTCCTCACACCGTGAACTTGCGGGTGTGCCAACGGATCGGCGAAAGAAGCCAGGTCAGGCGGGGGTGGCCCGCACCTCCCGGGCCCGCGGTTCGGCGCGACGCGGGAACTCCCCGCCGGAGTCCAGGAAGTCGGTCAGCGGCAGGGTCGCCGCGCCGACGGTGACCGCCTCCGGCCCGAGCATGCCGAGCACGATCGAGGTCTGCTCCCGGGGGAACCGCAGCGCGTACTCGGTGGCGGCGGCGCGGATCGCGGGCAGCAGCCGGGGGCCCAGCAGCAGCCCGGCCCAGCCGCCGATCACGATCCGCTCGGGGTTGAACAGGTTGACCAGGTCCGCGATCGCCGCGCCCAGGTACTCCGCCGCCTCGGCCAGCAGCCCCGTGGCCGCCGGCTCGCCCGCCTCGGCGGCCGCCAGCAGCGCGGCCAGCCCGGCCTTCTCGCCGCCGCCGGGCGGCGCCGCGCCCCACCGCTCGACCAGCGCCTCGGCGCCGACGTACGCCTCCAGGCAGCCGCGCGCGCCGCACCGGCAGCGCCGGCCGCCGACGTGCACCTTGGTGTGGCCCCACTCGCCGGCGCTGCTGGTGGCGCCGCGGAAGCGCACGCCGTCGGCGATCACACAGGCGCCGACCCCGGAGCCGAACAGCGCGATCACCGCGTGCCGGACCCCGCGCCCGGCGCCGAACCACATCTCGGCCTGGCCGAGCGTCTTGGCGCCGTTGTCGACGAACAGCGGCAGGTCGGTACCGGCTCTCAGCAGCCGGCCGAGCGGGACGCCCTCCCAGCCGACGGTCTGGCTGTGCACGACGATCCCGAGGCCGTCCGGGGCCGGGTCGCCCTGGTCGACGATGCCCGGGACGCCGATGCCGACGCCGAGCACGGTCGCCGGATCGGTGCCGGTGCGCTCCAGCACCTCGGCCAGTCCGGACAGGATCAGCTCCACCACGTGGTCCACGTCGTGGCCGCAGTCGGAGAGCGGCCGGTCGCTGGCGGCCAGTTCGGTCCGGGCCAGGTCGAACAGGGCGACCCTGACCTGCGTCTCCCCGACGTCCACGCCGACCAGCCGGGCCCGCCCGGCGGCGACCTGGAGCAGGATCCGGGGGCGGCCGCCGTCCGACTCCACCGAGCCGCACTCCTCGATCAGCCCGTCGGCGAGCAGCTCGCCGGTCACGTTGCTGATCGAACCGGCACTGAGCCCGGTGATCACGCCGAGCTCCTGCCGGCTGAGCGGCCCGTCGAAGTACAGCCGCCGCAGCAGCGCCGACCGGCTGCCCCTGCGCAGGTCACGCACCGTCTTCTTGCCTCGCACGGTCATGGCATCTCCCTCCTGATCCGAATCTATCGCTGTCCGAACCCTTGACGGAAGCTTTTCTCACACGTTAAATCACGGCCTGAAGTAAGCATTCCATCAAGGCACTTCACCCGAACCCGCCCACCCCGCCCGAGAGGGGCAATCGGTCATGCCCATCAGCCGAGTCGCTGCGGCCACCGCCCTGGTCGCCACCCTGGTCCTCACCGCCACCGCCTGCGGCGGCGGCTCCACGTCCGGCGGCGGAGACAACAGCAGCCCCGGCACGCTCACCTACTGGGCCTCCAACCAGGGCACCAGTCTGGAGAACGACCGGCAGGTCCTGGAGCCGGAACTCAGAAAGTTCGAGCAGCAGACCGGCATCAAGGTCAAGCTGGAGGTCATCCCCTGGGCCGACCTGCTCAACCGGATCCTCGCCGCCACCAGCTCCGGCCAGGGCCCCGACGTGCTGAACATCGGCAACACCTGGTCCGCCTCGCTCCAGGCCACCGGCGCGCTGCTCCCCTTCGACGCGGCCGCCCTCAGCAGGATCGGCGGCAAGGAGCGCTTCCTGCCCGCCGCGCTCGCCTCGGCCGGCGCCCCCGGCCAGGACCCGGCCGCCGTCCCGCTGTACTCGATGGCCTACGGCCTGTACTACAACAAGAAGCTCTTCGCCGAGGCCGGCCTCGACAAGCCCCCGGCCACCTGGGAGGAGCTGGTCGCCGACGGGAAGAAGCTCACCACCGGCGACCGCCACGGCATCGCCCTGGAGGGCGGCAACGTCTCCGAGAACGTCCACCACGCCTTCGTCCTCGCCAAGCAGCAGGGCACCGACTTCTTCGACGCGGCCGGCAAGCCCGCCTTCGACAGCCCGGGCGCCGTCGCCGCCGTCAAACAGTACGTCGGCCTGCTCGGCACCGAGAAGATCGCCGCGCCCGGCAACGCCGAGTACGCCAACAACCAGTCCGTCACCGACTTCGCCACCGGCAAGGCCGCCATGCTGATGTGGCAGGCCGCCGGCGCCAACCTCAAGTCCCACGGCATGAACCCCGAGGACTACGGCGTCGCCCCCGTCCCCGTCCCGGCCGGCGCCACCGGCGGACGCGCCACCACCTCGATGGTCGCCGGCATCAACCTGGCCGTGTTCAAGAACACCAGGAACACCGACGGCGCGCTCTCCTTCGTCAAGTTCATGACCGGCACCGAGGAGCAGACCCAGCTCAACCGGACGTACGGCTCCATCCCGCCGGTCAAGGACGCCCAGGCCGATCCGGCCTTCGCCACCCCCGAGCTCAAGGCCCTCACCGACGTCCTCTCGACGAGCGCCCAACCGCTCCCGCAGGTCGCCGACGAGAGCCAGTTCGAGACCCTGGTCGGCACCGCCGTGAAGAACCTGCTCGCCGCGGCCGCCGGCGGCAAGGCCGTCACCGACGAGTCCGTGAAGGCCGAACTCACCAAGGCCCAGCAGCAGATGCCGGCCAAGTGAAGTGATCCGCAAGCGCCTCCTCCCCCGTCGCAGCGCGCTGCCGTACCTGCTGCTGCTCCCCGCCCTCGTGCTCGAACTGCTCATCCACCTGGTGCCGATGGTGGTCGGCATCGTGATGAGCTTCAAACAGCTCACCCAGTTCTTCCTCCGGGACTGGACCGCCGCCCCCTGGGCCGGTCTCGCCAACTACCGGATGGCGGTGGACTTCCACGCCCCCGTCGGCCGGGCCCTGCTGCACTCCTTCTGGGTCACCTGCGCCTTCACCGCCCTGGCCGTCGGCCTCTCCTGGCTGCTCGGCACCGCCGCCGCGATCATGATGCAGGACACCTTCCGCGGCCGCGGCCTGCTGCGCGCCCTGTTCCTGCTCCCGTACGCGCTGCCGGTCTACGCCGCCGTCATCACCTGGTCGTTCATGTTCCAACGGGACACCGGACTGATCAACCACGTGCTGCACGACCAGCTCCACCTGGTCGACGACAAGCCGTTCTGGCTGCTCGGCGACAACAGCTTCACCGCCCTGGTCACCGTCTCGGTCTGGCGCAGCTGGCCGTTCGCCTTCCTCACCCTCACCGCGGGCCTGCAGAACATCCCGCGCGAGCTCTACGAGGCCGCCGCCCTGGACGGCGCCGGCGTCCGGCAGCAGATCCGCCGGATCACCCTGCCCTCGCTGCGCCCGGTCAACCTGGTGCTCGTCCTGGTGCTGTTCCTCTGGACGTTCAACGACTTCAACACGCCGTACGTGCTGTTCGGCCGGTCGGCGCCGGAGGCGGCGGACCTGATCTCGGTCCACATCTACCAGTCCTCCTTCGTCACCTGGAACTTCGGCGCGGGCTCCGCGATGTCGGTCCTGCTGCTGCTCTTCCTGCTGCTGGTGACCTCCGGCTACCTGCTGCTCACCTCGCGCCGAAGGGATGCGCAATGATCGGCCCGCCCGCGTCCTTCCGCTGGATCCGCCGGATCCTGCTCACCGCCCTCGCCCTCTTCGCGGCCGCGCCCGTCCTGGTGATGCTCAGCAGCTCGCTGAAGCCGCTGCAGGACGTCCAGGGACCGTTCCGGTGGATCCCGAGCACCGTCACCCTCCGGCCCTACCTGGACATCTGGCGCACCATCCCGCTCGGCCGGTACCTGGTCAACTCGCTGATCGTGGCGGGCGGCGCCACCGTGCTCTCGGTGCTGGTCGCGATCCTCGCCGCCTACGCGGTGAGCCGCTACCGCTTCCGCGGCCGCCGGCTGTTCACCGTCACCGTGCTCTCCACTCAGATGTTCCCGGGCATCCTCTTCCTGCTGCCGCTCTTCCTGATCTTCGTCAACGTCGGGAACGCGACCGGGGTGGCGCTGTACGGCAGCCGGGGCGGCCTGATCCTGACCTACCTCACCTTCTCGCTGCCGTTCTCGATCTGGATGCTGGTCGGCTACTTCGACTCCATCCCGCGCGACCTCGACGAGGCCGCCCTGGTCGACGGCTGCGGGCCGGTCCAGGCGCTGCTGCGGATCATCGTCCCGGCGGCCGTGCCCGGCATCGTGGCGGTCGCGGTGTACGCCTTCATGACCGCCTGGGGCGAGGTGCTGTTCGCCTCCGTGCTCACCAACGACGAGACCCGCACCCTCGCCGTCGGCCTGCGCGGCTACGCCACCCTCAGCGACGTGTACTGGAACCAGGTGATGGCCGCCTCCCTGGTGGTGAGCGTGCCCGTGGTCGCCGGCTTCCTGCTGCTCCAGCGCTACCTGGTCGCCGGGCTCACCGCCGGAGCCGTCAAGTGACCCTCCCCGCACTCCCCTTGAGCGAAAGGCTCGCCGTGAACGACCTCAGCGCCCTCCCCGACGACTTCCTCTGGGGCGCGGCCACCGCCGCCTACCAGATCGAGGGGGCGGTGGACGCCGACGGCCGCGCACCGTCCATCTGGGACACCTTCTCGCACACCCCCGGCAAGGTCGCCGGGGGCGACACCGGCGACACCGCCTGCGACCACTACCGGCGCTGGCCCGAGGACGTCGCGCTGATGAAGCGGCTCGGCCTCGACGCCTACCGGTTCTCGATCGCCTGGCCCCGGGTGGTGCCGCTCGCCGACGACAAGGTCAACACCGCCGGACTGGACTTCTACGACCGCCTCGTGGACGCCCTGCTGGCCGCCGGCATCACGCCCTTCCCGACGCTCTACCACTGGGACCTCCCGCAGGCCCAGCAGGACCGCGGCGGCTGGCCCGTCCGGGAGACCGCCGAGCGCTTCGCCGAGTACACCGCCGCGGTGGCGGCCCGGCTCGGCGACCGGGTGACCGACTGGGCGACCCTCAACGAACCGCTCTGCTCCGCCTGGATCGGCCACCTGGACGGGGCGATGGCCCCCGGCCTGACCGACCTCACCGCGGCCGTCCGGGCCTCCTACCACCTGCACCTCGCCCACGGCCTGGCCGTCCAGGTGCTGCGCGAGAGCGTCGCCGGGGCCCGGATCGGCATCGTCAACAACCTCAGCCCGGTGACCGCCGCCACCGACTCCGAGGCCGACCGGGCGGCCGCCGTCCGCGCCGACGGCCACATCAACCGGTGGTGGCTGGACCCGGTCCTCGGCCGCGGCTACCCCGAGGACATGGTGCGGGCCTACGGCGTCGACCTGCCGGTGCGCGACGGCGACCTCGACCTCATCGGGGCCCCGCTGGACTGGATCGGCCTGAACTACTACTTCCGCCAGATCGTCGCCGACGACCCGACCGGCCCCGCCCCGCACTTCCGCCAGCTGCCCGGCCCCGGCCCCGAGCGGACCGCCATGCCGTGGGAGGTGCACGCCCCCGGGCTGGAGGAGCTGCTGCTGCGCCTCACCCGCGAGTACGGCGCGCGGCGGATCTACGTCACCGAGAACGGTTCCGCCTACCGCGACACCGTCGGCCCCGACGGCAGCGTCCACGACCCGGAGCGCACCGCCTACCTGGAGCAGCACCTGGCCGCCTGCGCCCGGGCCACCGCCCAGGGCGCCCCGCTGGCCGGGTACTTCGCCTGGTCGCTGCTGGACAACTTCGAGTGGGCGTACGGCTACGACAAGCGCTTCGGCCTCGTCCACGTCGACTACGCGACCCAGCGGCGGACGGTCAAGACCAGCGGCCGGCGCTACGCCGACCTGATCACCGCCCACCGGGGGCGCTGACGCCGACACCCGAGGGGCGCGGACCGAATCGGTCCGCGCCCCTCGGGTGCACCCCTGCCCCCGCACCGCCCCGTCGGCCGCGTCAGTGGCGCCGTCCCAGGTAGGCCGGGGTGACGGCGGAGATCAGCACGGCGGCCGCGGCCACCTGGAGCAGGTGGCGTATCCAGTCGACCCCGTCCGTGTGCCGCACGCCGACCGCCGAGGCGAGCAGATTGCCGAGCAGCGCGCCCACCAGCCCCAGCAGCACCGTCAGCCAGAGCGGAACGGGCTGACGGCCCGGCAGTACCAGCTTGGCGAGCAGACCGACGACGAGTCCGACGACGAGCGCCCAGATCAGCGTCATGGGGAACAACCTCCCTGTGGGCCGGGCTCCCGGCCGGTCGACCGGGGCGCCCTCCGCCTGCCCCGCCGGCCCCGCTTCATTCCTGGGTCGCCCGCGAGCCGGCCGCGCCCCGGGGAGGCTACGGCGCGTCGACCGGGTCGGCGGCGCTCAC
This sequence comes from Kitasatospora sp. NPDC059973, assembly GCF_042737525.1. Taxonomy (NCBI): domain Bacteria; kingdom Bacillati; phylum Actinomycetota; class Actinomycetes; order Kitasatosporales; family Streptomycetaceae; genus Kitasatospora; species Kitasatospora sp. NPDC059973. Next base: position 10,822 of record NZ_JBHWUI010000199.1, read on the forward strand.
CGGCACGTCCGGGTGGCGGAACCAGGAGCCCTGCACGGCCCACTGGACCAGCATCAGCACACCGCCCAGCAGCAGGGCGCCGATGCCGATCACGGTCACCCCGCCGGTCTCGCCGATGAGCGGCAGATCGATCGAGGTCGCCCCGTAGTCGGCGGCCGCGTAGACGTCGAACGCGGCGTAGCAGAAGAAGTACAGCAGCACCACGCCGCCCAGCAGCGGGACGAGCCCCTTGAAGACGAAGTCCTTGACGCTCCTGGTCAGCACCCGCCGGTAGTACCAGACGCAGGCGAAGCCGGTCAGGCCGTAGTAGAAGGCGATGCCGAGCCCCACCGAGGCGATCGAGTCGGCCAGGACGTTGCCGCTGATCGCGGTCAGCAGGACGTAGAAGGCGATCGACGCCAGGCCCATGCCGACGGTCGACCAGGTCGGGGTGCGGTGGCGGGGGTGCACCCGGCCGAACGCGGCGGGCACGGCCTTGTGCGCGGCCATCGAGAAGGCGGTCCGGGCGGTGGGCAGGATGGTGGTCTGGGTGGAGGCCGCCGCCGAGGTCAGCACCATGAAGATCAGCAGCTTGCTGAGGAACCCGCCGAAGCCCGCCGTGCCGAACACCGCGTCGCCGAGGCCGGACAGCACGTCCCCGGAGTTCTCCTCGTTGCCCAGTCCGATGCCCTCCGTGCCGATCCCCGCGAACGACAGCGCCGAGGTGGACACCAGGGTGTAGATCAACAGCAGCAGCACGGTGGAGATGACGGCCGCCCGCCCCGGGGTGCGCTTCGCGTCGGCGGTCTCCTCGTTGACCGAGACGGCGGTGTCCCAGCCCCAGTAGATGAACACCGCGGCGAGCATCCCGGCCGTGAAGGCACCGGCCGAGGGGATGTCGAAGGGGTTGAACCAGGAGGCGCTGACGTGGGCCGCCGTGCCGGGCGCACCGCTGCCGTAGGCCTTGACCAGGGCGGTGACCGACAGCACGACCAGCATCACCACCTCGATCGACAGCAGCCAGCGCTGCAGGGCGGCGGAGATCTCGATCCCGACGTAGCAGATCGCCGTCATCACGACGATCCAGACCACGCCGGCGATCGACGTCCAGACCGTGCTGTCGGCGAGCGAGTCCAGCCCCACCAGCCGGAACCCGTAGACGCCCGCGATCTGCGCCAGGTTCGCCATCACGATGATGTCGGCGACGATGATCCCCCAGCCGCCCATCCACCCGGTGCGCGGCCCGAACGCCCGGGCGGCCCAGGTGAAGGTGGTGCCGCAGTCCGGATCGGAGGCGTTCAGCTCCTTGTACGCGTACGCGATCATCAGCATCGGGATGAACGCCAGGATGGTGACGATCGGCGCCTGGAACCCCACCCCCACCACGATGATGCCGAGCGTCGCGGCGAGGCTGTACGCGGGCGCGGTGGAGGCCAGCCCGATGGCGACCGAGGAGACCAGACCGAGCGCACCGGTCTTCAGCCCCTTCTCGCCCGCACCCGAGCCGGTCGCCACTGGCGCCACGCCCGGGGCCGGGCCGTCGGAGGAGTGCGGCATGGGTCCCACCTCCTCCCCCTGACCCACCCGAGTGCCTCGGGCCCGGTCACGGGGTCAGACAAATCACCCTGAACCGACCATACTGCCGCCACCCCTCCCCGGCTCGCTGCGCGCCTGCGGCCCAGCTGGGGGCGCCCCGGCCGCTCCGGGGCGCCGCGTCACCCCTCACCGACCGCGCCCGCACACCGCGCGGGCGGCCCGGCCGCCGAACCGCGTGGCGGTGCCGGGTGCGGTCGGGGTGGTCGCCGATACTCCGAGCAGCCGAGCGACGGCGGAGGGGTGAGCGAGAGGATCCCGATTCCCGATGGAGTTCCTGGTCGACATGGTGACCACCGTCCCCGACGGGACGAGCGAGGAGGAGGTGGCGCGGATGCGGGCCCGGGAGGCCGTCCGGGCCGGGGAGCTGGCCGCGCAGGGGAGCCTGCTGCGACTCTGGCGGCCGCCGCTCTCGCCCGGCGAGTGGCGCACCTGGGGGCTGTTCAGCGCGCCCGACGCGGAGCGGCTGGAGCGGCTCCTGGCCTCCATGCCGCTGCGGGCCTGGCGGCGCGACCGCGTCACGCCGCTGTCGCCGCACCCGAGCGACCCCGGGGCGGAGGGCGTCCGATGAGCGACACCGCCGTGCTGCGGGGCGTGCTGGACCGCTGGAAGGCGGCCGTCGACGCCCATCGGCCCGAGGCGGTCGCGGCCTGCTTCACCGAGGACGCGGTCTTCCAGGGCCTGCACCCGTACAGCGTCGGGCGGCCGGGCGTCGCCGCCTACTACGCCTCCCAGCCGCCCGGGATGACGGCCGACTACCGCGTCCTGGAGACCAGGCGGCTCACCGACGGCCTCCTGCTCGGCTACCTCGCCGTCGACTTCGCCTTCGTCGACCGGCCGACGCTGACCGTGAACCTCGGGGTCCTGCTGAGCAGGGCGGGCGACAGCTGGTCCATCGCCCACTACCAGGTCTCGCTGCTGCCCTGACGGCGGTCCCGCGTCAGTGCCGGTGGTGGTTGTCGGGCTGGGCCGGGTCGCCGGGGTGTTCGAGGCCGGGCAGCAGGGTGAGCCGGGCGGCGCGGGTGCGGTCGAGCCAGCGGACGAAGGCGGCGCGGCGGGCGGCGGCCCGGACGGCGGGGGCCGGGTCGCCGGCCTCCTCCCCCGGCGGGTGGACGGCGAGCAGGGC
>NZ_JBHWUI010000200.1:0-13191 GCF_042737525.1 Kitasatospora sp. NPDC059973
GTCCGCGGGAGCCTCTTCGCGCGGTTCGTTCCGAGGGCGGCGCCGGCCCGGGGACCGGCGCCGCCCGGGCTCACTTCAGCCCGGTGTCGAGCGCCGTCATGAGGGCGCCGTTCGGGGTGTCGCCGGTCATCTCCCAGATCATCGCGCCGAGCAGGTTCTTCGACTTCAGGTAGGTCGTCTTCTGGCCGATCGACCAGGCGTCGTCGAAGGTCCACCACTGGCCGCCCGCACCCGTGTACCCGTACGTGGCGATCGACTGGGTGTCGTGGCGGACGGTGAGGTTGGGGAAGGTGGTGATCAGGTTGTTGTACCCGCGGGTGCCGGCCTCCTCGGCGAACTGGCCCGGCGCCGCGCCGGTCGCGCTCTGCCACTCGCCCGCCGCGCCGCCGTCCGCCACGCCCTGCCAGCCGCGTCCGTAGAACGGGAAGCCGATGGTGAGCTTGCGCGGGTTGACCCCGGCGGAGAGGTAGGCCTGGACGGCCGCGTCCACGCTGAAGTGGAACGGGTACGGGTCCTGGCCGTCGGCGTACAGGTTGGCCTGGTGCCCGGCCCGGTTCGGCTCCCAGGAGTTGTCGCTGCCGGCGCCGTGGAAGTCGTAGCCCTGGACGTTGGCGATGTCCAGGTAGTTGAAGATCTTCGAGAGGTCCCAGCCCTGGCCGATCTTGACCGGGTCGGCCGGGGTGAAGGCGGTCAGCAGCTTGTGGGAGCCGCCGAGCGCGTCGAGCTGCTTGCGGAACTCGGCCAGCAGCAGGGTCAGGTTGGCCTTGTCGGCCGTGCTGTAGTGGTTGCCGGCGTGGCCGTCGGCGGAGCCGGGCCACTCCCAGTCGAGGTCGATGCCGTCGAAGATCCCGGCCGCCACGCCGTCACCGCCGGCGCCGTTGTAGAGCGGCAGGTTGCCCCTGATCCAGGTGTCCACGCAGGACTTCACGAACTTCTGCCGGGAGGCCTCGGTGGCGGCCGCGTCCGAGAAGTACTTGGAGTACGTCCAGCCGCCGAGCGAGACGACCACCTTGAGGTTGGGGTACTTGGCCTTGAGCTTCTTCAACTGGTTGAAGTTGCCGCGCAGTTTGCCCCAGCCGTCGTCGGCCACGCCGTCCACGGACTGCGCCGCGCTCATCGGGCGGGCGTAGTCGGCGTCGGCGTCGCCCGCGCCGGTGCCCTGGTCCGGGTCCTGCGGGTCGGCCGTGGTGCCCTTGGTGACGCCGGCCAGGCAGGTCAGGTTGACCGGATCGATGTTCTCGAAGGCGTAGTTGATGACGTCGAGCTTGGCCGCGCTGCCCGAGGTGTCGAGGTTCTTCACGAAGTACTGGCGGCCGTAGATGCCCCACTGGGTGAAGTAGCCGACCCGGGCGTACTTCCCGGCCCCGACCAGGTCGGAGGTGGTGACGGCGAGCGCCGCGGAGGCGGGGGAGGCGTTGTCGGCGCCGTCGCGGGCCTTCACGGTGAAGGTGTAGGCCGTCGACGGGGAGAGGCCGCTGACGGTGGCGGTCAGGGTGCTGCCGGTCACCGTCCTGACCAGCGCGGGGCCCTGGTAGACGTCGTAGGCGGCCACCCGCTGGTTGTCGGTGGCGGCGCTCCAGGCCAGCGTCACGTCGGTGGAGGTCACCGCGGTGGCACGCAGGCCGGTGGGCGCCGTCGGCGGGACGGGGTCGGTGGCCGGGTCGAAGGTGGCGGCCGTGACGGACGCGCTCGACGGGCCGGTGTTGCCCCGGGTGTCCTTGGCGCGCACCGCCAGGGTGTACGAGGTGGCGGGGGTGAGCCCGGTGACCACCGTGTCGGTGGTCGCGGCGGCGGCCAGTACGGTGCTGCCGCTCAGGACCTCGTAGGAGGCGACCGGGAAGTCACCGCCGGTGGCGGCCGGCCACCTCAGGGCCAGGCTGTGCGCGGTCGACTCGGTGACCACCGGCGTGCCGGGGGCGGACGGCAGGACGTCCGAACTCCCGTCGCACTTGTCGCCGTTGATCCGGCAGCCGGTCGGCGTGCCGATCGGGCCGTTGGCCACGAACCAGAAGCTGTACGGCTCGGTGGTGCCGTGTGCCGGGACGCTCGCGTTGTAGAAGGCATTGGTGGCGGTGACGTGCCGGCCGGTGGTGGTCGCCGTGCCGTTGTAGCTGTTCTGGACGGTCACGCCGGCCGGCAGGTCGAACTCCAGCGTCCAGCCGGAGACGGCGGCGGCGTTGTCGTTGCGGACGATGTAGGTGCCCTTCCACCAGGAGCCGTTGTCGGCGGTGGTGAAGGTGGCGGTCAGTTTTCCGGCCGCGTGCGCCGGGGCGGCCAGCGCGGTGAGCGCGGCCAGTGGCAGGAGCAGGGCGGAGAGCAGCGCCAGCAGTCTGCTGCGCGCTCGCGGGCGTCGGGCCCGGGGTCGAGCGGACATGGTTCTCCCTGTGACTGTGGGGGTTGAACAGGGCGACGTAGAACCGTACGGGTGGTGCCGCGGCCGTGGTGCGTGGCCGACCGGTGCCCGCGCCGTGGGGAGACGGGGGCATGGGCACTGTAGGAGGACTGGACCAATGCGTCAACAGGTCTGTACCAATTGGGAGTTGGTGCGGGCGGGCTAGCCCCGGCGCGGGTGCCCGGTCAGCTCGTCGCCGAGCGGGCTGCGGCCGTAGAGCACCGAACGGCCGTGCCGGGCCCGGGTGACCAGGCCGGTCCGGTGCAGGACCGCCAGGTGCTGGCTGACGGCGCCCGGGGTGACGCCCAGGCGGTAGGCCAGCTCGGTGGTGGAGGCCGGCTCGGCGAGCAGCGCCAGCAGCCGGGCCTTGGGCGCGCCGAGCAGCAGCTCCAGCGCGCGCGGGGTGACCGGGGCGGTCGGCGCGGCCATCCCCGCCCGGCCGCGGGCCGGGTAACTGATCTGCGGCGGGCGGTCATTGCTGATCATCGTGATCGCGCCGCGGGCGAAGAAGGTCGGGACCAGCACCAGCCCGCGGCCGTCCACGGTGATCTCGCCGTCCCAGTCCGTCCAGCGGCGGTTGATCGAGAGCAGGCCGTCCGCCCAGTGCAGCCGGTGGTCCAGGTCGGCGAAGAGGGCCGCGGCGCCCTGCTGGGACAGCACCCGCGCCCGGTAGACGAGGTCCGCCTCCAGAACGGCGCGGGCCCGCGGCCACCAGGCGGGGGCCAGGCAGCGCTCCCAGTACTCCTCCAGCGCGTCGGCGATCCGGGCCAGCAGCCGGACCGGATCGGCGAGCCCGGCCGCCAGCGGGGCGGGCAGCGGCCGGCCGTGCGGCAGGAAGGTCTGCTCCAGTTCGGCGCGCAGCTGCTCGGGCGGCAGCGCCCGGACCACGGCCAGCTCGGCCCGGAAGTCCGGCGCGGGGACGGACGGGCGGGGCGTCAGGAAGTCGGGGATCCACCGGTTGGCGGCGACGAGGGAGAGCAGCAGCCCGGAGTCCAGCCGTTCGAAGCTCGGGCGCAGCCGCTCGAAGGCGGCGGACTGCAGCGGGTAGACGCCGGGGTGGGTCCACATCCGCAGGCTGAGCGCGGCCTCCTGGATCGGCGAGCAGGCGAACCAGGTGGTGGCGAGATCGGCCAGATCCAGCCTGAACCGGTGCAACTCCGACCCCGTCCCTCCAGCTGCTTTGAGGCAGAGCCTAAATCATTACTGCGGACGCCGGGGACGCGGTGGGATCGGGGCATGAACACCTCACCGGCGTCGTCCGCCGCGCCTACGCCCGTCGCCGGCCCGGCCGGTCCCCCGGATCCGCCACCGCCCTCGGCCGCGTCAGGTCCTTCGGACGCGGGTGGTACCTCGCAGCCGGGCCCGGTCGGCCGCCCCGCCGGGGGCTCGCGGCTGCTGCACCCCGACCCGATGGTGCGCCGGCTCGCCGGGATCACCCTCGTCAACACCGTCGGCAGCGGGCTCTCGCTCGCCGTCGGCGTGCTCTTCTTCACCCGCGTCCTCGGACTGAGCGCCGCCCAGCTCGGGATCGGGCTCACCGCCGCCGGCCTCTGCGGCGTCGCCGCCAGCGTGCCGGCCGGGCGGGCGGCCGACCGCTGGGGAGCGCGGCCGGTGCTGGTGGTCCTGATCACGGTGAACGCGCTGGGCACCGCCGGCTACGCCCTGGTGCACAGCTACCCGGCGTTCCTGGGGCTGGCCTGCGTGGTGAGCGCGGTCGACCGCGGCGCGGCCGCCGTGCGGAACGCGCTCTACGCCGAAGTGCTGCCCGCCGACCGCAGGGTCGCGGGCCGGGCCTATCTGCGGGTGGTCACCAACGTCGGCCTCTGTCTGGGGACGGCGCTCGGCGCCGTCGCCCTCCAGGTGGACAGCCGGCCGGCCTATCTGACGGCGATCCTGGCCGACGCCGTCTCGTACCTGGTGGTCGCGGTGCTGTTCCACCGGCTGGCCGTCCCGGCCAGGGTCCGCCCGGCGGCCCGCCCGGTGGCGGGCGGCGGACCGGGCGAGCCCGCCGGCCGGCGGCGCAACCCCGCCCTGCGGGACGGGCCGTTCCTGGTGGTGACCGTGCTGAACGCGCTGCTCTGCCTGCAGTTCGCGATGCTGGAGGTGGGTGTGCCGCTCTGGGTGGTCCAGCACACCGAGGCGCCCCGGATCACCGTGGCCGGCACCCTGATCGTCAACACCGTGCTGGTGATAGCCCTGCAGGTGCGGGCCACCCGGGGCACCGAGGACCCGGCGACGGCCGCCCGGGTCTGCGGCCGGGCCGGGCTGATCCTGGCGGCCTCCTGCCTGGTGCTCGCCCTCGCCCACGGGCTGCCCGCGGTGGTCGCCGCCGTGCTGGTGCTCGCCGGGGTGGCGCTCCAGGCGTTCGGCGAGGTGCTGAGCCAGGCCGGCGGATGGGCGCTCAGCTACGACCTGGCCGGGGAGCGCGACCACGGCGCCTACCAGGGCGTCTACAACGCCGGGTCGGCCGCCTCGCTGATGATCGGCCCCGCCGTCGTCAGCACCGCCGTGGTCGGGTGGGGCCTGTTCGGCTGGGTCGCCCTCGGCGTGCTGCTCGCCGGGGCGGGCCTCGCCATGGGGCCCGCCGTCCGGTGGGCCCGGGGCCGCGAAGGGGCCACCGCGGGGTAGGCCGGGTCGCCCGGTGCGTCCGGCCCCCGGGGGCCGGACGCTCAGCGGGTGGCCGGTCGGTCAGCGCTGCTCCGGGACCAGGGCGAGCGCCTCCACCTCGATCAGCACCTCGGGCAGGAACAGCGCGGCGACCTGCACCGCCGAGCTCGCCGGGAGCGGGGTCGAGCCGAAGTACGCGTCCCGGGCCTCGCGCACGGCCGGCATGAACGCCATGTCGGTGACGAAGTAGGTCAGCTTGACGACGTCGGCGAAGCCGGCCCCGGCGGCGGCCAGGCAGCGGCCCAGGTTCTCGAACACCTGGCGCGCCTGCGCCTTCGGGTCGCCGGCCCCGACCAGGTGCCGCTGCTCGTCGAACGCGACCTGGCCGGAGACGGCCACCAGGCGGCCGGTGCCGGTGACGACCTGGGTGTAGCCGGTGCCGGGGGCGACCCCGGGCGGCTCGGCGATGTGGATGAGGTGCGGGCGCTGGGAAGTCATGACCCCATCGTGGCCGACGGGTGATCAGATGCACCAGGGCCTTCGCCCGCCGCCGCTCAGCGGACCACCTCGGGCAGGGCCCGGCCGTAGCGCCGGTCCGCCTCCGGGAGGTCGGCGGCCGGTCCGCCGGCCCGCAGCACCACCTCCAGCACCGCCGCCGGGTCGCAGGCGTAACCGCCGCTCGCCCACGCCGGGTTGGCCTCCACCACCGCCCAGCGGCCGGAGTCCAGCGGGCCGACGTCGATCACCACGGCGCTCGGCAGCGCCCCGGCCGAGGCGGCCAGCACGTCCGCGGCGAAGGCCGTCACCTCGGCCCGGTACCGGTCCTCGGGCAGCGGGGCGGTGTCCAGGTCGCCGTCCACCGCGTAGCGCGAGGCGGTGAGCACCTCGCCGTCCAGGACGAACAGCCGGTACTCGCGGCGGAACCGGACCACCTCGCTGGCCAGCACGGGGGTGTCGTCGTCCAGCGCGTCCGGGCCGGGCAGGCCGGAGCCGTCCGGGTAGATCCGGGCGGGGAACAGCTTGTCGCCCGGCGGCTTCAGGAACACCGGGCGGCGCAGCAGGCGGGCCGCGGCCAGCGTGGTGAGGGTGACCGACCGGCCGGTCAGCTCCGCCGGCAGGCGGGCCGGCCAGTCGTCCGGCGGCTCCAGCAGCGCCAGGTCGAAGGCGGCGCCGACCGCGTCGCCGAACAGCGGACCGCCGTAGAGGTGCACCGGCGAGCCGATCAGCTCCTCGGGCGCGCGCCAGGCCGTCGCGGTGTGCGCGCGCAGGCCGCGGCGGCCGGCGGCGGTGCGCAGCTGCAGGCCGGTCTCGTTGATCCGGGGTGCGAGCAGGAGGACGGCGTCGGTGGTCATGGCCCGATGCTGCCGTGGCGGACGGCCGCCCGACCACCGGATTTCGGCACGACGGGGTGACGGGGCTCGCGGCGGGTGGCTCTGGCCGAGCGGCGGGTGGGCGTGTCAGAGTCGACCGGGCGCCGTCCGAGCAGGGCGGCCGCCACGCAATCCGACCCACCCTCAGCCGGAAAGCAGGCCCGCACCGATGACCCGCGAAGTGCCCTTCGTCCGTGTCGCCACCACCGATGCCGTCACCACGCTGACCCTCGACTCGCCGCACAACCGCAACGCGCTCTCCACCCGGCTGATGGCCGAGCTGACCGCCGCCCTGGCCGCCGCCGCGGCCGACCCGGACGTCCGCGCGGTGGTGCTCGGCCACACCGGCAAGGTGTTCTGCGCGGGCGCGGACCTCTCCGAGGCGACCGGTACGGACCCGACGGTGGGCCCGCGCGGCCTGGTGGACCTCCAGCGGGCCATCGTGGACTGCGCGAAGCCGGTGATCGCGGTGATCGACGGACACGTCCGGGCGGGCGGCCTCGGGCTGGTCGGCGCGGCCGACCTCGCCCTGGCCGGCCCGGCCGCCACCTTCGCGTTCACCGAGGTCCGGCTCGGCCTGGCACCCGCCGTCATCTCGCTGCCGCTGCGCCCCAAGCTGGACCCGCGCGCCGCCTCCCGCTACTACCTGACCGGCGAGGTCTTCGACGCCGCCGAGGCCGCCCGGATCGGGCTGATCACCGAGGCGACGGACTCGGCGGAGTCCACCGGAACCGCGCTGAAGGGCCTGCTGGACGCCCTGCGGCTCGGGTCGCCGCAGGGCCTCGCACAGTCCAAGCGGCTGGCCAACGCCGAGGTGGTGCGCTCCTTCGAACGGGACGCGGACGAGCTTGTCCAGCTCTCGGCGCGGCTGTTCGGCTCGGACGAGGCGCAGCAGGGCATGCGGGCGTTCCTGGAGAAGCGGCCCGCGCCCTGGGCGCGCTGAACCCCGGCCGGGGTCAGCCCCAGCGGACGACGGCCGTCTCCCGCCAGAGGTCCAGCAGCGCCCGGTCCCCGGTCAGCTCGACCCGCTCGGCGGGCAGCCGGTTCCAGAGCAGCAGGTAGAGGTCGCGGGCCGGGCCGCTGATCGTGAGGTCGGTCGGGTCCGCGGCCCCGGCCGCCCGGCGGGTGACAGTGAGCGGCTCCCGGCTGATGGTGAGCAGCCAGGAGCCGGGCCCGTCGGTCGGTATGCCGCCGGGGGCGGGGTCGGTGGGCCCGGCGCTCGGCGTGACGTCGCCGGGTGCGGGGTCGGTGGGCCGGATCAGCACGGTGCGCGGCTGTTCGCTGCGCACCCGGGCGCGGCCGCGGGACATGAAGCCCGCCAGCAACTCGTCGATCCCGTCCAGGGCCAGGCCGGTGGCCACCCGGGGGCCGTCCGCCCCGGCGGCCGCGTCCGCGTCGAAGCGGTGCACCGCGGTCTCGTGCGCCTGACGGCGGGCCCAGAACGCCAGCGGGGTCGGCGCGGGCAGGAAGCTCCAGCACTCCAGGTCGGCCGGGGCCGCCGCGAGCGCCGCCACCAGGGCGGCGTGGCCGGTCCGGAACCAGTCGACCAGCGCCGCGTCCGACGGCTCCGGTCCCCAGGCGGCGCGCTCGCCCTCGGCGTCCAGCGGCTCCCGGTGGCCGTCCCGCACGAGGGCGGTGGCCCAGCGGTGGACCTGGCCGGTGTGCAGGACGAGGTCGCGCAACTGCCAGTCGGGGCAGGTGGGGACGGGGGCGGCGAGGTCGGTGCGGGCGGCCGCGTCGGCCAGCAGGACGCCCTCGCGGCGCAGCGCGTCGATGTGCTCGATGATCTCCATGGTCGACGAGTGTCGCACCGCTCGCGGATTTCGGACACGGTGCGGGCGGCCGCCGGGACGGGTGTGATGTTGGCCGCCTCCTCGGTGACGGCGCCGGGGCGACCGGTAGCGTGGCGGCATGTCGATCACCAGTTCCCTGTTCTCCGCCGCCCGGGCGGGCAGCCGACGCGTCGCGGGCCGCCTCGTCCACCGGGGCTGGACGTGGGTTCAGCGGGCCGGTGCGGTGTCCAGCGAGAGCCCCGGTCCGTACCGGTTCGGCGAACTGGGCGCGGGGACGAAGCTGACCTTCCCGCTCGGGGCGATCTTCAACGAGCGGTGGATCACGATCGGCCCGTTCTCGATCATCGGCGAGCGCGTCACCATCAGCGCGGGCTTCCTGCCCGGCCTCGACCTCGGGCCGGACCCGATCGTGCGGATCGGCGGCGGCTGCGTGATAGGCCGTGACAGCCACATCGTCGGCCACCAGTCGATCGTGCTCGGCGACGACGTCTGGACCGGCCCGGGCGTCTACATATCCGACCAGGCCCACGAGTACCGCGCGACCGATCTGCCGATCGGCAAGCAGTGGCCGCGCAACGAACCGGTCGAGATCGGCGGCGGCAGCTGGATCGGGACCGGCGCCGTGATCCTCCCCGGCGCCCGGCTCGGCCGCAACGTGGTGGTCGCGGCCGGCTCGGTGGTGCGCGGCGAGATCCCCGACCACAGCGTGGTGGCCGGAGCCCCCGCGAAGATCGTCCGGCGCTGGACCGCCGAGGAGGGCTGGCAGCCGCCGTTCCGTACCGACCCGCCCAGCCCCTTGCCGGACGGCATCACCGCCGACCAGCTGCGCGCGCTCGCCGGGTGGGACCTGCGGCTCCCCGGCGAGACGGGGGTGTGAGGCGGGGCCGACGGCGGGCGGAGTCGGCGGGAACGGCGGGCTGGGGGTCGAGGGCTGAGGGCTGTGGCGTCGGCGGCGGGCGGGGTCCGGCCGTCGGGCGGGCCCGGCCGGTTAGGCCGGCTCCTGGGCGCGCTCGGCGTCCCGGGCGGCGATGGCGGCGGTGATCCGGAGCAGGTCGGCGGGCCGGGTCGGGTCGAGGCCGGTGAGGACGGCCACCCGGCGCAGCCGGTAGTCGACGGTGTTCGGATGCAGGTGCAGGGCGCGGGCCGTGTGGCGGCGGTTGAGGCCGCCGGCCAGGTGGGTGCGGAGCGTGGCGAGCAGTTCGCCGCCGTCCTCCAGGGGCGCGAGCAGTGAGGCGAGCCGGGATCTCGCCTGGCTCGGCCGGCTGAGCTGGTACTCCAGCAGGACGTCGTCCAGGCGGTGCAGCCCGGGCGGGCGGGCGAAGGCCCGCGCCACCTCCAGCACTTCGGTGGCGAGCACGGCCGCCGCCGCCACCCCGGCGGGTGCGGCGACGGCCGCCCCGGCCCGGACCGGGACCCCGGCGGCCCGGGCGGTGCCGGCCACGGTGTCCGCGAGGCGCTGCCACCTGTCGGCCGGGACGGCGTCCGGCCGGCACTCCAGCGGGATCAGCACCGGGCCGCCCGAGGAGGAGAGCGCGGTGAGCGCCGACTGCCGGGTGCGGTGGTCGAGTTCGGTGCGCAGTCGGCGCAGCTTGCGGTGGCCGGCCACGGTCCGGTCGACGCCGGGCGCCCGCTCGTCGGGGTGGTCGGCGACGGCGAGGCAGAGCACGGCGTAGGAGGGTGGCAGCCGGATCCCGGCCCTGGTGGCGGTCTCCTCGGCGGGGGCGCCGTCGAGCAGCGCGGTGAGCAGGGCGAGGCGGGCGGCCCGCTGCTCGTCGGCGAGGGTGCGGCGTTCCTCGACGTACCCGGCGCCGGCGGCGGAGGTGGCCTGGCGGAGCTGGTCGAGCAGCAGCCGGTTGAGCACCAGCAGGTCGGCGGCGTCGTCGTCGTGGGCGTCCCTGGTCACCAGCTCCCAGCAGACCTCCATCCCGAGGTGGTGGGCGAGCAGGACGGCGTCCAGCGGCAGGCCCTCCTCCGCCCGCCGGGCGGCGGCCTCGCGGACGGAGGTGAACTCCTCGTCGTCGGCGGGGTTCCCGGTGCGGACGGCCTGGGCGAGGGCGCGGATCCGGCGTTCGGTGACCTGGCTGAGTTCGCCCGCCACCTGCTCGTGCGGCAGGCGGCGGTAGGTGGGCACCCGGGCGAGCAGGGTGGCGATGACGGCCTCGACCAACTCGGGTACGGCGCCGAGCAGCCGCTGGTCGGCGGGCACTCCGCCGATCAGCGGGATCCGCCAACCGGGGGCGCAAGCGGGTGAATTGTGACCGGTCACAGAAAACACCGTCCAGGTCTGGGGGACACCCAAGGGCCGGGCCGGAGGGGCGACCGCATGATGGAGGCACTCGGGTTACCTGTTGGTAACAAACTTCCGTTGTGGAGGCAACAGTTGAGAACCCCACTTCTCCGCTCCGCCGCCGGACCGGCACGCCGCAGACTCCTCGGAGCACTGGGCTCAGCCCTGCTGGCCGGTGCGCTGCTCGCCGGCGCCCCCGCCACCGCCGCACACGCCGCACCGGACGCGACCCCCACCGCGTCCGGCGTGGCGGCCCAACTGCCCCCCGACGGCGATTCGGTGGCCTCGCCGCCGGGTGCCAACGACTGGGCCTGCAAGCCGACGGCGGCCCACCCCGATCCGGTGGTCCTGGTGCACGGCACCTTCGCCAACCGCTACGAGAACTGGCTGGTGCTCTCGCCCCTGCTGAAGAGCCAGGGTTACTGCGTCTTCGCCCTGGACTACGGCATGGTCCCCGGCATCACCTCCTCCGGCAGCGGCCTGGTGCTGCCGATCGGCGGGCTCGGTCCGGCCGCCGAGTCGGCCGCGCAACTCGGCCGCTTCGTCGACCTGGTGCGCGGCGCGACCGGCGCGGCGAAGGTCGACCTCGTCGGCCACTCGCAGGGCGGCATGCTCCCGAACTACTACGTGAAGTTCCTCGGGGGCGCGTCGAAGGTCGACAAGTTGATCGGCCTGGCGCCGTCCAACCACGGGACGACGCTCGACGGCATCGCCAACCTCGCCCCGTACCTCCCCCGGGTGGCCGAACTGATCTACACGGCCTGCCCGGCCTGCAAGGACCAGGTGGTGGACTCCGCCTTCAACCGGAAGATGGCGACGGTGGCGGACACCGTGCCCGGCGTCCGCTACACGGTGATCTCGACCGTGTACGACGAGGTCGTCACGCCGTACCGGACGCAGTTCCTCAGCGGCCCGAACGTGAACAACGTCGTCCTACAGGACCGTTGCCCGCTCTCGCTCGCCGAGCACGTGGCCATCGCCTTCTCGCCGACCGCGTTGCACCTGGTCACCAACGCGCTCGACCCGGCCCACGCGTCCCCGGTGTACTGCGGCTGACGCGCCGTCCGGCCGCCGGGCGCGGCGGGCCACCCGCACAGGAAGTCGGACCCGCCGGCTTCCCGTGCGGTGGTGTGTCCTGGGCGGGTGTGCCGTGCGGTGTCAGGCGGGCGGCGAGCGGAAGGTGACGGCGGCGGTCACGCCGTCGGGCCGGAGCTCGTAACGGCCGGGCCCGGCCGGCAGGGCGGCGTCGTAGCGGTCGAGCACGGTGTCGCCGACGGTGGCGCGGCCGGCCAGGCAGATCAGCAGCACGGTGCCACCGGCCGGGACGTCCACGGTGCGCGGCCCGGTGGTCAGCACGAGGTCGGCGGTGGTGCGCCCGCGACGGGTCATCACGTTGAAGTCCACCACCGGGCCGCCGAGCAGTCGGCAGCCGGTGTCGGCCTCGCCGGAGAACGCGAACGGGCGGAACGGGGTGTCGACGAGGTGCTCGGCACCGTCGACGGTCAGGGCCATACCGGGGCCCTCGACCAGGGTGATCACCCGGTCGACGCCGGGGAACGCGGAGAACGGCCCGGCGGAGGCGACGTCGGCGAGGCTGACCCGCCAGTGGAAGGCGTCCAGCCCGGCCCCGGCGGGGAACCCGGCGACCTCCCTGGTCACCCCGCCCCCGTTCAGCCACGCCGTCGCCGGGCGCTCGTCCGCCCGCAGTACCTGGATCCGCCCGGTCGTCGTCATGGCCGCATCCTGTCACGGGGCGGGAGGCGGGAGTGCGCCCGGAGGGTCCGGGGCTCCCGGGGGCGCTCGTCGGGGGGAGTGCGGGGGGCCGCCGCCGAGGTGATCGGCCGGCCGTGGTCGCCCCGGTGGGACCGTGGGTGGGTGGGACCGTGGGTGGGTGGCGTGGTCGGTGGCCCCGACCGGAGGGTGCGCTCGCGGGGGTGTGCCGCCGGTCCCGGCGTGGAGCCGGTGGGCACCCGGCCCGCCGGTCGGGAGCCCCGACCGGCGGGAGGCGCCGCGGGCCGTCGTGCGGTGGCCGGTGGCGGGTGCGACGCGTGCTGGGGCGTCCTCACCGCCCGCCGTACCCGGCGACGGGCTCCGTCAGCGGGTGCGGCGGGCGGTGAGGGGGAGCAGGGCGGCGAGGACGGCGGCGAGCGCGACCGAGGTGAGGGCGAGCGGGAGTCCGACGGCGTCGGCGAGGAAACCGATCACCGGCGGGCCGATCAGCATGCCGCCGTAGCCCAGGGTGGAGGCGAGCGCGACGCCCTGCGGGCCGCCGGTGGCGCCGGCCTGGGCGATGGCGAGCGGGAAGATGTTGGCCAGGCCGAGGCCGACCAGCACGAACCCGGACAGCGCGAGCGGTACCGAGGGCGCGAGTGCGGCCAGCAGCATGCCGGCCGCGGCGGTCAGGCCGCCGAGGACGATCACCCGGTTCTGGCCCAGCCTGATGGAGAGCCAGGTGCCGCCGACCCGGCCGCTGGTCATCGCGAAGGCGTACGCGGCGTACCCGGCGGCGGCGGTGCCGGCACTGGCGTGGACGTCGTCGGTGAGGTGCAGGGTGGTCCAGTCCGCGATGGCGCCCTCGCCGTAGGCGCAGCAGAGCGCGGTGAGGCCGAGCAGCAGGACGAGCAACCGGGCGTGCGGCACCCGGGCCGGCTCCTTGGGGGCGGCCGGGGCGGCCGGGGCGGCGGGGGCGGCGGGCGAGGCGGGGGAGTCGGCCGCCCGGCCGGGGGCGACGACCGGCGCGGC
>NZ_JBHWUI010000201.1:0-13058 GCF_042737525.1 Kitasatospora sp. NPDC059973
ACACCCACTGCCACGTGCGAGGCCGCACGTGGCAGTGGGTGTGGTGCGACGGCACGGGGGCTCCGGCCGGGTGTGGGTGGGTCAGAGGAGGTAGATCGCGGCCGCGAGGATGACTGCCAGGCCGAGCACGGAGCCGCAGAGGATGAGGATGTTCCGGCTCTGGGGGTCGGGTGGGGGCGGAGGGGGCCGGCGGGGTGGGGACGGGACCGGGGGCGGGGTGGGGCGTCGGTCGGGTGGTGGGGGGTCGGGTGGGGCGGAGGGGCGTGGGGGGTCGGTGGGTGGGGTGAGGGTGCCGGGGGGGAGTTCGTGGAGGAGGCGCTGCCACAGTCGGGGTGGGAGGTCGGGGGGTGCGGCCTTGGCGCCGGGGGGTGGGACGAGGTGGCGCAGCAGCTCGTGTTCGACCGCGGTGCCCTCGTAGAGGAGCGCGCTCAGCAGGGCGTCGAGGGCCGGTGCGTGGCGCCGGTCGCGGACGTGCGGGGTGACGGCCCACTGGAACAGCCAGGCGGCGCGGCGGGCGAGTTCGGTGGTGGACTCGGCGGACGGGTCGGGCCGGCCCCGGTCGGTGCGGTAGAGGTAGAGCCGCTGGTGCAGGACCTCCGCGCAGAGGCGGTGTTCGTCCTCCGGGTGCCGCTGGGGGCTGCGGCGGTGGAGGACGAGCAGCAGGCGGCGGGTGGCCGGGTCCGGGAGGTCCTCCTCGCGCAGGATGTCGAGCAGGGGCCGGTCGCCGATGCCGTCGGTGAGCCGTAGCAGGTAGGGCAGCAGGTCGTTGGTCGAGCCGGGCCGGAGCAGGGCCCGGCGCAGTTCTTCGGTGGGCGGCACCGCCGGCGGGGTGGGGCGCTCGGGCGGGGCGTAGACGGGCTGGTCGTCGGGGTCCGGGGCGGGGTCCGGGGCGGGATCCGGGTCGGGGACTGGGGCGGGGCCCGGCGCGGGATCCGGTCTGGCCGCCCGGACGCCGAGGGTGCGGGCGAGGCGCCGTAGGCGCTCCTCGGCCGGCCAGGTCGCGGCATCCCGCAGCTCGCCGGTCAGTTCGGGCAGACCGGCCGCCCGGCGGCCGGTGGTCTCCAGACAGCGTTCGACCAGTCGGGCCGCCAGCTCGTGGGCGAGGTCGGCCTCGGGGCGGCGCGGGTCCACCCGGGAGCGGGGCTGCTGCTGCCCGGAGTCGGTCGCCCAGTCGGCGACCCAGGTGACCAGCAGGTCGTGGCGGTCCGTCACGTCGTAGGTCGCGAACGTCCACGGCTGCTGGAGCCAGGTGTGGCCGAAGATCTCGTGCAGGCCGCTGATCACCGCGGCGGACGGGTTCCGCTCGGGCCAGCCCGGCAGGGCGTCGCTGCGCAGGGAGAGGCGGTGCCGCGGACGGCGCAGCAGGGCCGCGGTGGCGACGGTGAGCGCGTCGGTCACCCCGGCGATCCGGGCCGGGGTGTCGGCCCAGGTCTGTTCGGCGCTGTCCCGCAGCAGGGCCCGGGAGACGGGCGGGCAGTGGTCGGTGGCCTCCTCGGCGAACCGCTTGGTGCCGAACGACCAGTCGCGCAGCGCCAGGGAGAGCCGGGCGCCGAGCACCTCCTGGTGGCCGAGCAGCAGGTGGCAGGCGGTGTTGGGCCGCCCGCCCAGGTCGGCGGTCGGCCACCGCCGGATGACCGCCGCCTCGCCGCGCTTGGTGACCGTCCGGACCAGGCTGGGGCGCAGCGCGCCGTCCACCCTGAGCAGCGGGGCGAGCTCGCGGGCCAGCTCCTCGGCGCGTTCCGGCGGGCAGGACCACGCGGCGGCGGCCATGCCCGCGCCGCGCCGCCCCAGATTGCCCTGCCAGCGGAACACGATCTGGTCGACGGTGCTGTCCGGGGCGGTGGCGCCCGGGGCGCTCATCGGGTCACCTCCCCGGGGGCGTGGCCGTCGGCCAGCTCGATGATGCCGTGCATGGCGAGCAGCGAGATCAGCGGCTCCAGCACCCGCTGCGCCCGGACGCCGCGCGGGTAGCGGCTGTCCTCCTGCCGCCCGCCGGTGGCGGAGGAGATGTGCAGGGTGCAGTGCAGGGCGGTGTCGAAGGGGCGCAGCCAGGCCTTCCCGGCGTGGCGGTGCAGCAGCGCGTACACGTCGCGGCTCTCCTCAAAGAGCCGTCGGCGGCTCAGCGGAAGGTGGCCGGGCTCGGTCAGCCAGCGGTCCACGGGGGGCTCGGAACGCAGCAGGTCGGCCTTGGCGACCACGACCGCCGAGGGGACGGTGAGGTACGGGCCGTTGCGGGGGATGCGGTCCAGGGCGGTGGCGAACGCCGGGTCCCCGTCCCGGTTGACGTGCAGGCCGAGCGCGGTGCGGATCTCGTCGAGCTGCGGCAGCGGCATGGCGAGGGTGGGGTCGACGACGAAGACCAGGGCGTCGATGCCGAGGAGGAACCGCAGCAGCGCGTCGGTGCGCAGGAGGTCCTCGCCGGCGAGGTCGAAGAAGGCCAGCGGGCGGACCCGGCCGCGGGCGTCGGTGATCAGCAGGGACTCCACGAAGCGGGCGGAGTCGCCGGCGCCGAGCCCGGCGGTGTGGGCGAGCACGTTGCCGTCGCGCAGCGGCACGACGCGGTCGTTGAGGAAGCTGGCGTGCTGCTCCGGGTTGACGGACTGCCAGCTGACGCCGTAGGGCTTCAGCCGGTCGTCGGCGATCTCGGCGATCATCTGGGTCAGCAGGTGGCTCTTCCCGGTGTTCGACTGGCCGATCATGGCGACGGTCAGCGGACGCCCGTTGGTCAGGTAGGGGACGGGGATGTGGTGCGGCGGCGTCGCCGGACCGCCCTCGCAGAGCTGGAAGGCGCCGCGCAGCTCGTCGGCGAGCACCCGCGGGTTCTGCTGGTCGGCGAACCGGTAGGGCTGGAGGTCCTGGACGGCGTCGGGCACGTAGAGGGCGTTCGGGTCGAACCGGATGGGTTCCAGGCAGTAGGGGCAGAGCACGCCGCCGGGGTCGGCGGCCGGGTACCCGTACGGCGCGCCGTCCGGGCCGGCCGTCGCGTCCTGGTCGGCGGCCGCCGGGGCGCCGTACCCGGGGAGCGTGGCGTACTCGGGCAGTCCGGTGTCGCCGGGGTGCTTGAGGGCGACGGCCCGGTCGAACTCGGCGCGGTGCCGGCCGAGGCCGTCGCCGCCGGCGGTGCGGCCCGCGCCCGGGCGCCGGTCGGGCGCGAGCAGGCCGAGGAGCGCGGCCGGGGCGGGCCGGTCGGCGGCGCGGGGGGCGAAGGAGGACCGCATGGTGTGGGCGAGCGAGCGGTGGTCGGCGAGGTCGGCGGGCTCCCGGTCCGGGTCGCCGGGCCGCCCGGTGACCAGGCGGTACATCACCTGGGCGGTGCTCCACAGGGCGTCCCGCGGGTCGCTGTGCCCGGTGCCGCCGCGCACCTCCGGCGAGGCGTACGGCGCGGGGCCGCGCGGGGTGCGCGGCCGCCCTGTGTGGGCCACCGCGTCCAGGCCCCACAGCTGGACGGCCCGGCCGTCCCAGCGGACGGCGGCGGGGGTGATGCCGTGGTGGACGAGGCCGAGTTCGGCGAGCAGGGCGGTGGCGTCGACGAGGTCCCGTTCGACGGTGCGCAGCTGGGTGACGGCGAGGCCGTGCAGCCGCTCGGCCGGGGTGCCGCGCGGCGGCCGGTAGAGCACGAACGGCTCGGCGACGTCCAGGTCGTAGCCGATCACCACGGGGAAGAGCCGGGCGAACTCGGTGTCCCCGAACGTGCGGTGCAGCCGCAGGGCGGTCGCCGCCTCGGTGTCGAGCGCGTCGCGGGCGGCGTCCGTGACCCCCGTGCCGGGGGGCGCCGCCGCCCGGACCTGCACGCACTTGACCGCGCCGTCGAGCAGGGTGTTCCGCATCAGGGGGGCGTCGCGGACCACCGGCCCGGTCGGGTCGGGGCCGAACCTCGCGGTGGCGAGCAGACGTCGCCCGGCGGGCGTCAGGTAGGGCAGGTCGACGCCCTTGGGGCGGCCGGGGTCGCCGGGGCTCCGCGGCCGGACGGGCCCGGTGGTGCTCACCACTGCTCCTCCTCCTCGGGCAGCGAGACGTGCCGCTGCCGGACGGTCTCGACGACGCCGGCCCGCAGCGCGGTGAGCCGCAGCTGCCCGGCGTAGCGGCCGGCCGCCGTCCGGACGTCCCGGACCTCGGGGCGGCCGGGCGAGGTCCGGTGCCCGCCGGAGCCGTCCTGGGCGGCCTCCGGGGCGAACCGGATCAGGGCGACGGCGTCGGGGTTGCGGCTGAGCAGGTCCAACTGCTCGGCCGAGTTCAGCTGCAGCAGGCCCTGGCCGTCCTGGTCGGGGCCGGCCGCGTCGGCGGCCCGGCGGATGTCGATGCCGAGCAGTCCGGCCGGGCCGCTGCGGGCCCGGTGCGGCGCGGCGAACGGCGGGGCGGGCAGGACGTCGTTGCGCCGCAGGTGGTCACGGGCCACCGCGAGCAGCTCGCGCACCCGCTCGGCGATCCGCTCCTGGGCGGCGTCGCCGGCGTAGCCGCGCTCGACCGCGCCCCAGTAGGGCTCCAGGGCGGTCAGTGTGGCGTCGGTGAGGTCGCCGGCCAGGGTCGGCACCAGGTCGGGACCGCCCTTGGCCTCCCCGCGCTCCAGCCAGCGCGGGCCCGCGGCGGCGGTGCCGGGCAGGGGCCCCGCCGGGCGGACGGGGTCGGCCGTCCGGGCCTCCTCCCGCCGCTCGCTGCCGCCTCCGGAGGGGACGCTGGTCCAGTCGTACTCGTCGGGTTCGTCCGGTTCGGCCGGCTCGTCGCCCTGGTGGTGGTCGCCCCGCCCGTACGGGGTGGACGCGTCGTTCCCGGGATCGTCGTCGGCGGTGCGGCCGAGCCAGTCGTCGTCGCTCTCCGCCATGGCCTCGGGCGGGTCGGCCCCGAGGTCGCGAGTGGCCTCCTCCTCGGCGGCGGTGACCGAGGCGCGGAGCACCCCGACCACCGACAGCGCCGCGTCGGCGCAGTACCGGCGCTCCTCGACGGCCCAGAACTCGCGCAGGGCGCGGGCGAGGAGCTCGTCCAGGCCGTTCAGTCCGTCCTGCAGCGGTGTCACCCCGCGTTCCAGGCCCCAGCGCTGGGCGTGGTCGTGCCAGGTGCGCAGCAGCAGCCAGCCCCCGAGCCCGAGCCCGGCCGGCAGGCCGAGCGCGCCCGCCCAGACCGGCAGTCCGGCCGCGCCGGCGGCCGCCGCCGCCACCGCGGCCCCGAGGAGGGCGGCCACGCCGAACCGTCCGGCGTCGGAGGCCCGGCCCGGGCCGCCGGGCAGCCGGGTGACGGCCCGCAGCATGCCGAGCACGAGCAGCACCGGGACGGTGAGCGCGGCCGGCAGCGCCGGCCAGGTCCACAACCCGCCGAGCGCGCCGGCCAGCCCGGTCAGGGCCAGCACACCGGAGCCGGGCGGGTCGGGCGGCAGCGGACGGTCGGGTGGCGCGGCCACCCGCAGCCGGTCCAGTTCGGCGATCCGCGGGGCGTTGGAGAGCGGCTGCACCTGCTCGGCGAGCAGCGACAACTGCTGCTCCACCGAGCGCAGCGACAGGCCGTCGCGCAGCAGCCCGAGGGCGAGGCTGCGCAGGCTCTCGCCGATCTGCTCGCCGGTGGTGGTGGCGGGATCCACGGCGACGCCCAGCCGGGCGAGCCTGGTCGCGGACTCGGCCGCGGACTGCGCGCCGACGGTGCCGCCGTCGCTGCGCAGCACCTTGCCGATCAGACTGCCGTAGCGGTCCAGCGCCGACCGGGCCCGGTCGAGCGCGGACTCCAACTCACGGCGGCCGGCCCCGTTGACGAGTCCGGCCGGGCTGCCGAGGGTGACCAGTTCGGCCTCGGCGTCCGCCAGCGCGTCGACGACCTCGTGGCGCACCCGGGAGGTCTCGCCGCCGTCGACCGGCCGCCCCGGGGCGCCGGTGGTGGAACCGGCGACCAGACCGGCGAGGGTGGTGGGCAGGGTGGCGCCGGTCAGGACGGTCGGACCGGAGGTGGGCGAGCCGGCGAAGCGGAGCAGCGCCTCGCTCCAGGCCTGGCCGCGGACCTCGGGGGAGAGGCCGTGCTCCAGGACGCGCAGGGCCGGGGCGGCCACGCCGTCGGGCAGCGAGCCGAGCAAATCCAGTGTCTCGTCGAACAGTTCGGGCATCGCGAGGACGTCGACCAGGACGGCCAGGGCCTGCGGGTCGGCGGGCCCGGCCTGGTCGGCGGCGCCGTGACCGGCCTGGAGGTCGCCGGCCCAGAGCAGGCCCGCCTCGGGGGCGCGCAGGGTGGCGGGACGCACCAGCCGGCGCTCCGCCGGGAGGTCCTCGTCGGAGCGGGCCGGGAGCCCGCCGACCAGGAGGCAGAGCACCCGCACCCGGCCGGGCGTGCGGTAGCCCATGATCTGCTCGAACCGGGTGCGGTGCTCGTCCAGCCCGGCGGGGGTGTCGACCACCAGGAAGCGCTGGTCGTGCGGTTGGACCAGGCCCTGCGCCGCGAGCCGGGCCGAGACGGCCGCCCGCAGCACGGCAGGGTCCTCGCCGGCGAGTTCGGCGGTGCGCAGATCGAGGTGGACGACCGGCGCGGACTGCGACAGGGGAGTGCTCAAGCGGGCTCACCGCCCCGGCGCTCCGTGCCCGACTCGCCCGGCTCGTCCCACCAGGAGGTGGAGCGCGGCTCGTCGGGGAACTCCCGCGGGGGTTCGCCCCGGGCGGCGGACCGGTCGGCGCTGCGGTCGGTGTCCCACCCGGTGTCCCGGTCGCTGGCACGGTCGGCGCTGCGGTCGGTGTCCCACCCGGTGTCCCGGTCGCTGCCACGGGCGGCGGACCGGTCGGTGCTGTTGTCGGTGTCCCACCCGGTGTCCCGGTCGGGGCGTCCCATGAACCCGGTGTCCGGGGCGGGCTCCTCCCGCCGGTCCGCCGGCCGGGGGGAGGGCTTCGTCCAGTCGTCGTCGTCGTACGCGGCCCCGGCGCGGTCGGTCCGGCCGGCGCGGTCCTCGTACGCGGCCCCGGAGCGGTCGGCCCGGTCGGCGCGGTCGGTGCGGTCCTCGTACGCGGCGCCGGAGCGGTCGGCGCGGTCGGCCCGGTCCTCGTACGGGTCCCGCTCGCCGCCGGCGGAGCCGTGGCGGTCGTCGTCGTACGGGTCCCGCTCGCCGCCGGTGCGCTTCGGGGCGGGCTCCCAGCCGCGCGCGCGGCCCCGGCCGTCGGGCCGGTCGGCCCGCCGGGCGGTGCCGAAGTCGTCCTCCTCCCGCACCGGCGGGACGCGGGTGCCGTAGGCGTCCTCCTCGGTGTCCTCGACGGCGCGCGGGGACAGCTCCCCGCGCTGGATGACGTCCAGCAGCGTCTCCAGGTTCGGCTGGACGGCCCGCTGGTCGCCGAACTCCAGCTTCAGTGCGGCCGGCAGGGTGTCCGCCCAGAACTGCCAGAGCGGGCGGAACCAGCCGTCGACACGCTCCCCGCCGATCTCCCGGCGGGACCGGAGCATCCGCAGCTGCTGCGGGGCGATCTGCTCGACCAGCCGGACGAACAGCGGGTCCGGCCGGCTGGCGGAGCGGGTCAGCCCCGCCGGGCGGGCCGCCATCAGCCGGCTGCAGTAGTCCTCGACCGTCCGTTCGTCGTCCAGCACCGTCCAGCGCTCGTAGGCGCGCAGCAGCTCGGCCCAGCTGGAGACCCCGTTCTGCTGCTCGCCGAGCCGCAGCCGCACGCCCGGCACGTCCACGCCCCGGTCGCGGAACAGCCGCAGCCGGATCAGGTGCGGGGAGTCCTCCGGCCCCTCCAGCACGTCCACCTGTCCGTTCCAGAGCAGGCTGAGCAGCCGGTGCAGGATGAGCCGGCGGTCGGCCTCGGTGGAGACCAGCCAGTCGTCGCGGTGGCCGAGCCGCTGGCGCCAGCGCAGGACGTCGTCGCTCTGCTCGTTCTCCTTCGCCTTGGCCCACTGGCGCAGCATCTTGCGGGCCTCCGGCACCTGGGTGAGGCTCATCTCGCTGCGGAACAGCACGACCGTGATCGACTGCGTCTCGACGCCTCGGAACTCCGCCCGGGCGTCCTTCGGCAGCCGCAGCGCCTTGCGCAGGAAGTCCTCCACCTCGTCCGCGGACTTCACCCGCGGGTACGTCACCAGGGCCTTGAGCGGGCCGGTGCCCTCGGGCACGAACCCGGCCGGCAGCAGCCCGGCCAGCTTGCGGCCGAACTGCTCCAGCGCCTCCTTGCTGACCTGCTCGGCGTCCTCCGTGCTCCCGGCCGCCGCGGCCAGCAGCACCCCCATGGCGGGCAGCAGCGGGCGCTCCTCCAGCTGCTCGCCGCTCTCCGCGAAGAGCCGCTTGACGCCCGCCTCCACGGCGGTCTTCACCTCGCCGACCGCGTTGCCGGGGTTGCGCCGGCTGAGCGCGTTGGCGGAGCGCCACTCCTCGCCGCCGACCAGGCGCATCAGCAGCGCGGCCTCGTCCTCGGTCTCGGGCAGGCCCTCGCGCGCGGTGAGGCGGGTCACCAGGTCGTCGTAGAAGTGCTTGAGGTCGCGCTGCGGCGGCAGCAGGTAGGAGACGCCGGTGCGGTCCTCGTAGAGCGTCTGGGACTGCTCGGCGAACGCCCTCGGCTCGTCCCGGGCGTGGTTGCGGAAGGCCGTGGCGAGCCGGCCGACCTCGGCCTCCAGCGCGCGGGCGGTCGGCTCCCAGCGCTGCTGCTGGCTCTTCCAGCCCTCGTGCCACAGCTGCCGGCTGCGCCAGCGGTACCAGGCGTCCTGGGCCCGCAGCACGGCCTGGACCTCGTCGTCGCCCCAGCGCGGCTGGGCGAGCCCGCCCATGCGGCGCCGGATCCTCGGGGCGGACGGCGGCTGCTCCCGGGTGCCCGGCGGCAGCGGGGGCGTGTGGGTGCGCTGGTCGAGCAGGCCGAGGAAGCCGAGGCGGGCGAGGTCGTTGCCGTCCTGCGGCACGCCCCGCACGATCCGCTGCACGGTGAACGGGTCGACCTTCGCCAGCAGCCGGTCCACCGCCCTGCGGGGTGCGAAGTCCTTGGCCATCTCGGCCGTGCGGACCGCCACCTGCCGGGCCAGGTTGGCGAGTTCGGACTGCATGTCGCCGAGCCGGGCGGCCAGCCCGGCCTCGATGGCCGAGCTGCCGCGCGGCTCGGGGGACGGCGGCTGGATCTCCAGGGCTGGCCGCAGCAGGAGCTCCTCCAGGCCGGAGTCGGTGAACATCTGCTTCACCAGCTCCTCGGCGGAGTGGCCCGGGCGGTGCGTGCGGTCGTCGAGCTGCTGGACGGAGGCGCGCAGGATGCGGCCGGAGACGAGCGAGGCCAGCTCGTCCACCGGTGCGGTCATCGAGGCGACCAGGCTGGTGGAGACGCCGCGGCGGCCGATGCCGGACGGCGCGGTGGCGGCGCGCTGCGTGCCGCGGTTGATGAAGCTCGCGGCGAAGGTCTGGTAGTCGTCGTCGGCCCGGGTGCGGGCGGTGCGGCCGTCGCCGAGCTCGGTGCCGATCAGCGACATCACCAGCGACACCATCGAGCGGCGCAGGTCGTCCGGCCGGATGCCGGCGGTGCGGTTGAACAGGAAGGCCGTCGGCAGGATGCCGGTGCGCAGCCGGATCGGGGGGGTGTGCGGGTAGCGCACGCGCAGTGTCAGGTCCTCGTCCAGGTCGCCGAGTTCGGCTCCCTCGACCGGGGCGTTCTGCTCGTCGACCAGGCGGAAGAGGTCGACCAGGGCGCGGGCCGAGTTGAGTTCCGCCTCCCGGCCGCCGCCGCTCGCCGCCGGGAACGCGGAGGGCATCACCACCAGCGGGTAGATCTTGACGCCGTCGAAGCCCTTCTCCCGGAAGGCGTGGTTGATCAGGTACAGGTAGTCCAGGAAGATCCCGGCGCCGGTGCCGCCCGCGACGGAGAACGCCACGAAGACGTCGCAGCCGGAGACCGGGCCGCCGCCGAGCTGGCTTAGCACCCCGCCGGAGCGGGCGAGCGCGTCGATGGCCTGCATCAGCGGTTCCAGGACCGGGTCCAGCCCGCCGCGGAGGGTGCCGAACAGCCCGGCGCGGCCGACGGTGGGCAGCTGGCCGGCGCCGTTCTTCAGCGGTACGACCCGCGGCTCGTTGTTGCGGGGCGGCAGCCAGGCGGCCGTCTCGTCGGGCAGGCTGGCCCGCAGCATCTTGGTGACGTCGGGCGAACTGTCGAAGTTCGGCAGCAGGTCGTGGGTGGAGCGCGAGGTGCGGCTGAAGACGGGACGCAGCGCCGGGGCGGCGGAGGCGTGCGGCAGCCTCGACAGGTCGGTCTCGCTGAAGTCGGCGTAGACGAACTGCAGGCAGTCCGGCAGCTGGTAGGGGGCCATGGCGCCGAGGCCGGTCAGCGCCGTGCCGTCCGGCCCGCAGAGTTCGGCGCGCAGCCGCCGGTCCAGCTCGGCGCCGACGAGGCCGCCGGTGCCGCCCAGGCCGACGAAGAGCATCGGCTGGAAGATCTTCATGTGTTCCGCCTCCATCCGGCCGCGCGGTGCGGCCGGTTCGGGTGTGGGGTGGGGCGAGGTGGACGTGCGTGGGTCGGGCGTGGGTCGGGGTCGGCGTGGCTGGGGCGGGCGCCCGGGTCAGAGGTAGTCGGAGGACGGCGTGGACGGTCCCGTCGCGAAGGGCCGTTCGTCGGACCGCGGTGGCGGCGGGGTCGGCCCGGTGCGGCGGCCCGCGCCGAGGCCGAGGCTCAGGCCGTCGGCGAGCGGAACGGGGGTGTCCGCGCTCAGCCGCGAGGGCGACCGGCGGCGGATCTCCAGCACCGCGCCGCCGTCCTGGCTGCGCTGCACCCGGTACGTGCCGCCGGGCCGGCGGACGATGCGCGGGTGCGGGCCGCCGACACCGCTCACCTCGAACTCGTACCAGCCGCGGGAGCCGGCGGACGCGGTGTGCTTCCCGATCTCGCGCCCGCTGTCGTCGAGCAGGAGCAGCTCCAGCCCGGCCGGGGTGCTGCGGTCGCGGGTGATCCGGCGACGGACCAGCAGGCCCAGCACGGCCAGCACCACGACGGCGCCGGCGAGCGCCAGGGCCCACCACCACTGCTCCAGGAAGGTCGGCGGCGGGGTGACGGTGAGGGAGAGCGGGCTGTCGACCAACACCCGGTCCCGGTCGGAGGTGTCGACGACGGTGACCTTGCCGCCCACCGTCACGCCGTCGTCGCCGAGCAGCCGGCCGAACGCCTTGGCGCTGCCCACGGTCAGGGTGACGTCGACCGTGCGCGACTCCTTGGGCGCCAGCGTCACCGAGCCCGGGGACACCGTCAGCAGGCCGGCGGCGAGGTCGGTGACGGCCGGGCGCAGGGTGTGCGGCACCGCGTCGTCGTTGCGCAGGGTCAGGGTGCCCCCGACGCCGTCCCCGGGGTGGGCGCCGGCGCCCCCGTCCAGCGAGAACGACGCGGTGACCAGCGGCACCGCCGGGGAGACCACCGAGGCGGCCGGGCGGTTCTCGTCGGCGGCGAGGCCGGAGGCGGTCAGGGTGCCGGAGGCGGTGATCCGGCCGGTGGCGCCGGCGGGGACGGTGACGGTGCCGGTGAACGTGGCATCGCCGCCCTTCGCGTCCGGGGCGGCGCCGTCGTCGGCCAGCGGGACCGGGACGGACGGGAAGCCCTCGCCCGCCAGGACGGCGGTGACGCCGAGGTCCTTGAGGTCCTGCTGGTCGGTGATCGCCAGGCCCTTGCGGGTCTGCAGCTTGAGCGTCACCACGGCCTTCTCGCCGGCCCGCGGCGACGGCGGGGTCAGCGTGATCGAGCTGTTCAGGGCGCCGCGCCAGAGCACGCTGACGCTGGCCAGCTGGTCCCGGTGCCCCTCGGGGGCGTCCAGGTGGACCCGCCAGTCGCCCGGCACCGGGTCGGTGATGCGCAGCGACTCGACGCTCTGGCCGCGGCCGGAGAACTCGAACGTCGAGTCGGGGTCGGACTGGGGCCCGGTGATCTGCTTCCCGGAGGGGTCGAAGTACGTCGCGGTGACCTGCGGGTCGCCCTTGTCGACCACGATGCTGCCGACGGTGGCGAGCGGGGAGATCCGCACCGGCAGGTCGGCCGGCGGACGGCCGGTCTTGCCGGGCTCGGCGCGCAGGCAGTGGGCGGCGGCGAAGGCGGCCTCCAGCGCGGTGCCGACGGCGCCCGAGTCCTGCACCACCGAAGCCCGGGGCCTGGCGCCGGGCAGGCTGACGCAGCCCTCCTGGAAGCCGCCGGCCGCCATCCGGTCCAGGGCGGCCCGGTCGATCTCCGCGCCGAAGCCGAGCGGCCAGATCTGGATGTTGGCGGCCTTGGCGGCCGCCAGTGCCCTGGTCAGCGCCTCCTCGCCGGCGGCCGCCCGGTGCGCCGGGTCCCCGTAGGCGGGGCTGTCGCTGACGTCCAGCTTGCCGTCGGTGAGGACGAACAGGACCCGGGGGACGGCCGGGTCGGTGCCGTCACCGAGCCGGCCGACGCCCTGGAGGACGGCGTTCGGGAAATCGGTGCCCTGGCCCTCGTCGGGGGCGCGGCTGTGCAGCTTGGCGATGCAGGTGCCGATCCGGTCGCGGCCGGCGGCGTCGAGGACGGTCGGCGGGCAGACCTCGTCCACCGGGTGCTGGCCCGCGTTGTCCGCGCTGGCGAAGCCGAACACGCCCACCGTCGAGGCGGGGTGCACCTCGCCGAGGGCGATCCGGACGGCCGCGGCGCGCTCGCGTTCGAGGTCGGCGGGCTTGAGGCTGCCGGACTCGTCGACGGCGACGGCGTAGTTGACCGGGCCGATGGACGCCGGCGGTGTGCCGGGCGCGGCCGCGGGCGCGGGATCGTCGGCGGCGGCCGGACCGGCGGGCAGGCCCGTGGTCAGCAGGGCCGCCGCCGCGACGACGGCCGCGGCGCGACCGAGGCGGTGGCGCGGCTGCCGGGGCCGGGTCGCGGCGGCCGTGGCGCGCCTGCGGGAGGGCCCGAGGGACAGGTGGTGCACCGTCATCTCCTCTGGATCAGGGTGCGTGCTCCCGGCCGACCGGTGTGGCCGGCCGGGGAGTCGGCGGGTGGGGGCAGGAGGGTGCGGTCAGGCGAGCAGCAGCCCGGCGGTGGTGAGGGCGGCGCCGGGCGCGAGGCAGCCGACGCCCCAGCGGATCCAGCGGTACTTGGCGGCGAGGATGGTGCTGACGTCGACGGCCTGGACGAGCAGCCAGCCGACCGGGTCGCGGC
>NZ_JBHWUI010000202.1:0-13052 GCF_042737525.1 Kitasatospora sp. NPDC059973
GAAAGCTACACGGCCGGCCTCCATCTACGCGGATCGATCATGTGGTTGAAGTCCCTGACCTCAACCACATGATCCGAACCTTGAACAGCTCCTAGACCGCCTTCGGCGGAGCGGGCGTGCCGGACGCCCTGGGTGGCGGCGAGGCCTTCGCGGAATACGGCGCAGCGCACGCGGGTGCCCGGCGGGGGCGGCGCGGTGTCGAGGGGTTTCAGGCCGAAGATCCCGGGCCCCTGTTCCTGCGGGAGGGCCCGCTCGGCGTCCGCGTTCGGGTCGGGGATTAGGTAAACGCCGGGCTCGTCGGTGAGCTCGTCCAGCTGCTTCTCGATGATGCCGAGCAGGGCGGCGGCGGGAAGCATCCGGCCCTTGGCATCGGCCTCCGCGCCGGGCCACTGGTGGGCGACGATCGCGGTGAGGGCGTTGGTCAGGGCCTGGTCCCAGGTCCCCTCGGCGCCGGCGACCTGGTGGTCGTGGGCGAGCTGGACGGTGCAGCGGGCGTACACGTCGGCGCGCACGCACTGCATCGGCAGCCTGCCGGTGTCGGGGTCCTGGTGGTCCTGGTCGAGCGGGGTGAGCGGTTCTTGCACCAGGCCATCATCGCCGTCCGGACCGACGGTTGTCTCCGGGTTTCCGCTGGCCCGACGCGGAGGGGCCTGCGGGGCGGCGGTGACCTCGAGGGCAGGGTCACCGGGCCTGGCCATCGCGGTGCGGCCCCTTCGTAGGCCGGGTCGGGCTTCGTGACCACCCGAGCGGGACGTCAGGCCCCGCAGCCGGCAGACCGAGATCCACCGCCTGGTCGTCGGTGAGCTCCACCCGACACCGGGGCGCAGGGGCCCCTCGGCGCGAGTGGATAGCGCCCACCGGTCACCGCAGCGAGCCCGGCACCGCTTTGGTGCCGGGCTCGCGACGCGCGCACTCGGTCAGGCCGCTTCGGCCTCGCTGATGCGCTTGTACAGGGCGTTCAGGAACTTCGGGTACCGGCCGGCGGTGCGGGCATCGTCGAAGGCCTGATGCGCGCCCGCCTTCTTCCACGCGACACCGGCTTCCTCCCGCAGCCGCCACAGCCGCTCGGTGAGTTCCGCCGGCCAGAACGAGGCAGCGGGCCCGTCCTGCAAGCCGCCCGCCGGCGGATCGGCGGGCCAGCACAGACGCTCTAGCCACTGCTCCGGAGCGGGGAACCTCACACGGGCCTCCGCCGCGATCTCGGCGGAGAACTCCTCGACCGCACGCTGCGCGGCCCGGGCCGCCAACTGCAGACCGATCAAGTCATCGGGAACAGAAATGTCATCAGGCACGAGAGAGGAGCCTACGGGGCAGGAGCCCTCCGCCGTGCGGGACAAACAGCGATTCGCGGGGTGTTCCAGGCCGCTGCCGTGGGCCACGCCCTTCTGCTCCCCGCCCGCCGGCCGGTAGGCCTCGGCGGGGCGCAGGCGGCCGGGCCTGGGACGACGGGGGACGTCCGCAGGGCCCGGCCGGTGGGAGTCCAGCTGCGCCGGGGGCGTGGCGCGGCCGCTCTGCTCGACGGCCCGTGCTGCACGTGGTGGGGCCGCCGTGCCGGGAATGCTAGCCCCGCCGGTCGGCGGTAGCCAGGGCTTCGACCTGCATCTTTCTGCGGCGACCATGTCGACCGAAGACGGCCGCCGCCCCCGGGGCGCCCGGTAGCGGTCCGTGCCCCGCGCCGCGTGCCCCAGCCCGGGGATGAGGCGTTGACCAGTCATGCACGATCACCCCTCGATCCCTGCCCCGCCGCCGGCCGTCGCCTGGTGGCTTCCCGGCGCTCCCTCCGCGCCCGCCCGCAGAACCGGCATCCCCGGCCTTGCCTCCTGGGCGCAGCGGGCGACGGCGGCCGGGATCGACGTGGGGATCGCGGGCGGGTTGATGACGGCGTACCTGGCCGGGCTGTCGGCGCTGGCGCCGGCGTTCGCTGCGCTGCAGTTGCTGGCGCTGCTCGCGGATGTGCACATTCGGGGGTCGCTGGCGGGTGGGTACTGGGTGGTCGGGGGTGGGTGGCTGGTGCTCCAGTGGGCCGAGCGGGGGGCGGACCGGGCAGGGCCTGGGCGGGCGGCTGGTGGGGATCGTGACGGTGGACGAGGACACCGGCGCGCCGATCGGCGCGGCGCGGGCCATCTGGCGCGGCGTCCTGCACAGCCTGGACGCGCTGCCGGCCTTCGCCGGCTTCGTCCGTCCCGTCACCCACGTGCGACGCCAGACCTGGGCCGACACCATCAGCCGCAGCGTCGTCGTGCGCCAGGACCTGATCGGCCGGATCGCCCTTCCTCGCCAGCAGCAGTGACACCGGCGGGTGCTCCCGTCGCACGGCAGGTCAGGCTCCCCGATCGGAGCCCGACCCGCCAAACGCGCGGCCTACAGGTGCGGGCCGATCACCAGCACCGTGATGACCGAGACCGGCTCGCCCTGGTCGTCCTTCTCGTCCGGCCCGTACATCCAGTAGATGCGCCAGCCCCCAGCTCACGGACCCGGACCCGACGACCCGGGAAGCCGCTGCCGCCGTCCACGCCCGGCTGCTCGCCGTGATCGACGGCGCCGCCCCAGGGCGGTAGCCGGCCCGATATCCCTGCCCCACCCCTGTCCCAGCTCACCGCTGCATCCGCTGACCAGGCAGAGCAGAGTTGAACAGTCCCACCCGGCACAACCGGCCCGAGCTTCTAGGGCTTCGAGGGGGTGGGGCCGTCGGACGGGGGAAGCAGGCAGGGCGTGATGACCCGCAGGTACATGAGGTCGCCGGTCCCCGCGGTGGACGCGGTCGCCGTGTACCGGCTGCTGGGGTGGAAGGCATCGACGAGGGCGTCCGGCTTGCCGTCCACGTCCTCGCGATAGCCCTTCTCCGTCAGGCCCTCGCCGATCAGCATGTCGCGGATCTTCCGGACCGCTTCCGGGTGCCGGGCGCGCGGCACGTGGCTGTCGACGCTGTACATCAGGATGTACCGGTCGTCGGACGGGCTCTCGCCGTTCCTCCCGGTGCACGGGGTGAAGAGCGCGTCGACGGTCTCCGGGTCCGGCTCGATCCCGGCGGTGCGGGCCATGTGCTCGGTGATCTGCTGGGCCCAGGTCTGGGCGTCGGCCTTGGACTTCACGGGTAGTGGGTCACTCCTGTCGGGTTGGGCGGACGAGCACCCGCCGAGCAGCGCGATCAGGAGCGCGGCGGCTGTGATCCGCGCGGAGGTGCGGAATGCGCTGGCAGTCATGGTGCTCCAGGGTCGGCGGTCAACTGGACCGGCTGTGGCGTCAGTGCGGAACGGTGGGGGCGAGGGTCGGCGGGCGGCCAGCGATGATCCGTCCCTGGTTGATGAGGGTCTCGCTGGCCCCACCGGGGCCCATGTTCCAGTAGCCGCCGTGTCCGCTGGTGTCGACCTTGATGTGCTGGGCCCCGAAGATCCCGTACTGGGGGCCCTCACCGAACACGGTGCCGGTAGCCGTCTGGATGAAGTCGTCCTTGGCCGTGCCGACCCAGACGTGCTTCGGGTCGATGTTGAGCTCCGATGCCCGGTCCACCCCCATACCGGGGCTGCCCAGCGCGATGATGTCGTCGGCGTTCACGCCACCGTCCCGCGCGGCGGCGCCCACGACGTAGGTTCCGTAGCTGTGTCCCATCAGGGTCAGGTGCGAACAGACCCCGTTGTCGCCCTCGGCCACCCGCAGGCCCTTGGTGAA
The DNA here is from genome assembly GCF_042737525.1 of Kitasatospora sp. NPDC059973. Taxonomy (NCBI): domain Bacteria; kingdom Bacillati; phylum Actinomycetota; class Actinomycetes; order Kitasatosporales; family Streptomycetaceae; genus Kitasatospora; species Kitasatospora sp. NPDC059973. The sequence continues at coordinate 3,670 of NZ_JBHWUI010000202.1, forward strand.
GTCGCGCAGGAGCGGCGCCCCGGCGTCACCCCGGTCGGTCTCGGCGACGGATCCGTTCAGCCAGTTCGGTGTCTCGTAGCCCAGCCACGAGACGACGGCCACGTCCCCGTTGCGTTCGCCCTCGGCGGCCTTCTGTAGACGCCGGACGTGGTCCATCTGCCCCGGCACTCCGGCGAGCACGGTCCCGGTGCCCGGCACGAAGATCGCCGTGTGCTGTGCCTTGTCGGGATTCCCCGTCGAGACGATGGCCCGGCCGTTGTTCGCGTCAGGATCGATGCCCAGGAGGAACATCTGGTGCTTCTCGGGGTTCCCGTCGGACGCCGTCAGCTTCCTCTTGATGTCCTCCAGGGCGTTGACCCGCGACTTGTACTCGTCCTCGTCGATACCGAAGTCACCGGGCTTTCCGGTGCGGTAGGCGTCCAGCTTCTCGTCAAGCACCAGACGGTTGGCCTCGTCCCGGACGGTCGCGGGCAGCCCGTCCAGCTTGCCGACCCGGTCGGGGTGCAGAGCCAGATAGGCGTCCTGCTGCTCGGGAGGGAGTCCCTTCCACCACGCCGCGGACTGCTCCGGGTCCTTGCCGTCCGGAATATAGGGATCGACCAGTCCGAGGTCCTGCATCGCGGCGGCCGCCGCGTTCTTCGCCCCCGCGAGCCCGCCGTTCACCTTGGCCGGGTCGAGCGCGCCCGAACTGAGCCGCCCCAAGGCCGTACTACCCTGATCACTGGCTGCCTGGGCGTCCTTCAGCGCGGCATCGATCCGGCCCTGGAACGCCTTCATGTCCCAACCGAGCTGCTGGCGCCCCCTCTGCGCGTCCGGGTCGTTGCGCTCGCCCTCCCCCACGGGCGGAAGGCCAACGACCCCGACCCCGTCGGCGGACACGTTCAGGCCCGCGTCCACGGCCCGGTTCACGGCGTTGACGAGGTTGGTCTGCGCCTGGTGCATCCGGTCAGCGACGGTATTGAGCACCAGGGCGGCGGTATCCGCTTCCATCTTGACGATGTTCAGCTGCTGCTCCGTCTTCCCCATGTACGAAACCGCAGCTTTGGCGTCGTTGCCCTCCCAGTTGCCGGCCAGCGGCCCGTTGACCTGGCTGCGGTGCCGCTGGCCCGCGGTCTCCACCGCGTGCCCCAGTGCCGTCCAGGCCTTCGCCGCGTCCTGCAGCCCGTGCGGATCGAACCGCAGCAGAAGCTGGTAGAGACTCACCTGGCCCCCTGCGGTGCGGCAACCAACGCACCGGCGACCGCACGCTCGGTGTTCTCGTGAGCGGCGGCGTTGGCGTCGAGGTTGGCCGCGGTGTCCGCGAGACGCTGGCGCACATCGGCGAGCGGCTTCGACCATCCGCTCCCCAACTGCCCCAGCCCGCCGGCGATCGACCAGCCGGTGAGCTGGCCCGCCACGGTCTCACTGGTGGTCAGAGCGTTCTGGACCGGTGCCTTCAGCTCCTCCCCCAGCCCCTTCGCGATACCTGCGGACGCCCGCAGGTCCGCCGCCTTCACCACAACCGTGCCAGTGGCGTTGTCAGCCACGTGACTCCCCTCCCCGAAGATGCATGCCCAGCCCCCGCTCCCCGCGGAATGCTAGGCAGACGGCGTACGCTCCGCATCCGTACAGATACTCAGATGCTACGGCCACCCCCGACACGCAGCCAGAACTTCCCGAGACTCCACCGATTCGCGACTGCTCGCCGGCGGCCACCCGCTGCCCGGCGACGCGGCACCGGACCCGCTGCCCGCCGCGCTGCGACCCCTTCCCGCCGGTCAGCCCTCCTGCGCATGCGCCTGCACCCAGGCCGGACGACGGTGAAGGGGGTCAGGCGAGCACGGCGGGAGGCATCGGTGGCAGACGACGTCGGGGCCAACGAGCCAGAAGAGGCGCACCGCCGGCCTTCCGGGGTAAACGACGCGACCGTCGAGGCGCTGGGGATGCTGACGAAGGCACTGGAGTACACCGAGCGGGCCCGCGGCCACCTATACGCGGTGCACCACATGACCGGCGGCGCCGACCGGATGCTCGCCGAGGCGGTCCGGATGCTGCGCCAGGCCGGGCACGCCGTCACCGGCCTCAGCCCGTCAACGCCCGGAGGCAGCCGCAACCGATTCGATGACACCGCGCCAGGTCCTGCGATAGCCCTCGCGAAGAGGCCCGCCGACCAGGTTGAGAATCCCTGACGCCGCGTCGATCATGAGTCCCGGGTCTCCCGACTCACACAGGTGCAGGTGCCCTTCGAGCAGGGCGGCCCCACGCTCCGCGTCCGCTTCCAGAAGGCGCCGTGGCAGCCACTTCCCACCGCCGATCCACGCATGGTGGTAGTCGCAGAGCAGATCGGCCGCAGCGTTGAGAACGAAGCCGGCCACCGCGAGGCGCTCGATCTGGTCGCCCGCGTCGGCGAGGTCGTCCAGAGCGTCCGTCAGCCCATACCTCTTCGTTTCGACCGTCTCCGGTTCCAGCGACGGCGGACCCTCGCGGAGGTCCGCATCGGCCAGGGCACGGGCGCGTCCGGCCTCACCATTCGTGTCGACCAGGACGAGACCGGTGGCATACATGCTCTGCAGGACCGCTCGACGTGCGGCAACGTCCGCTGCGAAGAGGTCCACGAGACCGGCACGAGTGTGGATGAAGAGCTCGACAACACGTCCCTCGAACCGGATCGTCTCCCGGCAGGTCTCGCCGCCGTCTCCGATGAGCACCGCGATGTCCAGGTCACTGCTGGCCGTGGCTCGCCCCGCAGCCGTCGACCCGGCAAGGATCACGACGAGCGCATCGGGGAAACGGTCACACGCGAGACGTCGAGCCTGGTCGACGGGGTCCGGGGTCATGACGGCCAGGGTTTCAGGAACCTTGTGTCAACGGCGACTGAGTTTTCCATTCCCACCGGCTTGACCGCTACGAACCGTGACGGATCCGAGAGCACGGAGCACGGATACAGACCAGTCGAACAACGACTCCTACCAGTACTGGACCCCCCTCACGGTCGAGGGGCCCCGCCACCGTTGGTGCCTGGTGCGGGCAGTCAGCCGATCCGGCCGAGGTGGATCACCACGATGGTGACGGTGGCCTCGGTGATCTCGTACATCACGCATCGTGGTGGCCGTGCAGGGGTGCTGCGCTCACCGTTCCTCCGGAAGCTCTCGTACGGGCGGGTCCGGTACCAGTGTCCTCCCCCGGACTGCGACTGCGCCTGGACGAGCGCGGCGTGCTGATCGAATGGCGCCCCACCGACACGCTCGGACCTGCCATACAGGTCACGGACGGACACGAGGTCCGCCGAGGACTGCCCGACCTCCGTGGCATCCGCCACGCCCTCACCGCGGCCCTCAGTCAGACCCTCCAGGACGCTGGGTACCGGACCACCCCTACCGACCACGCCCTGTTCCTGGTCACCGGAACCCGGCCCCGGCACGCCGGGTGAGGACAGACAGCAACACGCCGCCAATGGCACCTCGTTCGGCGGACTGCTGTTCGGTGTGAGCGAGCTCGTCGTGGGTCGCGGCGAGCGCGACTTCGGTCCAGTTCTGGGAGGGGACGTCGTGTTGGGCGCTGCGGACGGCAGTGAGCCGGCCGTCCTGGTTGAGGACCGGTTCGGCGCCACCACCACCCTCGATCACCTTCGGCGCGAGGCACGCCGATCGCCACAGCGTTCAGACGTCCTCGCCCTACCGCTCACCGGTCACCACTTGGAGCGGGACCGACCGAATGCACGCGCATCGTCCGGTGGGCACGGACAAGCGGCCTGAACGGCCGCCACGAGATCAGGAGGGGGAGGCGTCGGCCGGAGCCGGGTGGCGGCCGAACCAATCCAGGCACACGACGAGGGCGTCGTCCTGGGGGTCGTCGTCGCGGTGGGCAGCGAGTTCGGTCAAGATCGCGCGGGGCACCTCGGCCGCCGGCAGCAGTCGGGTCGCCAGGATGGCGCGGGCCAGCGCCGCGGTGCCGTAGGTCTCGCCCGCTTTCGAGGCGACGGCGTGCACACCGTCGCTGACGAAGATCAGCCGGTCGCCGCGCTGCACCCGGGCCTGCTGCGGCTCGTAGGGGGTCTCGTCGGCAAGACCCAGCGGCAGCTGCGCCTCGAATGGAATGTGCTGGACGGCGCCGTCCCGCAGCCGCAGCAGCTTCGGGGAGCCCGCGTCGACGATCTCCACCAGGCCGGTGTCCAGGTGGAACTCGAGCAGAAGGACGGAGACGTGGGCCTCGCCCCGGTACTGGCCGTAGACGGCCTGATCGGCCAGCGCTGCCTGGTCCGCGATGTCGATGCCGGCTCGCCGCGCGTTGCGCAACGCGTTGATCGCGAGATTGGTGAGGAGCGAGGCGTCAATGCCCTCGCCCATGCCGTTGGTGATGGTCAGGGTGAGGCGGTCCTCGGTGGCCGACCAGTCGAAGTTGTCGCCGTGGATGGCATAGGCGGGCTCCAGTTGGGCGCCGATGGCGTACTCCTCCCGCGCGCAGGCACGGGCTGGCAGCAGCTGCCACTGCATCTCGGCGGCCAGCGTGAGGCGGTCCTTACGGCGGGCCCGGAGGTAGAGGTCGGTGTCGCGGTCCGCGACGACGATCTGGTGGCCGAGCATCTCGGCGATCTCGCCGAATTCCGCCTGCCGCTCCGGTGTGAGGTCAGCGCGATCCACTTCGATGCTGAGCACGCCGAGGCGGTCGCCCCGCACGGTGACCGGCAGGTGCACCACAGCGCCGCCCTCCGAGCCGGGCTCGGTGAACGCCTGCTGGGAACCGAAGGCCCTGCCGGGCGCCCCGGCGTGTGCGGGCAGCGGCTCGGCCGTGTGCGGCAGGTCGGTCACCCGTTGCAGCACGGTCAGGCTGTAGTCGGCCAGTAGCAGCTCGACTGCCCGCACGCCGTAGCAGCGTCCGAGGATCTCACGAGCTGTGTCCAGCAACGCGTACGGGGCGGCGGTGCGCAGCGCGCGCTCGACCGCGGCCAGATCGGCTGTCACCCGTTGTTCTCCTTCTCCTGCGAAAGCGGGCCGATTCGGCAGACCGGTTACCCGGTGAGGGGACCGGGATGCCAGCATGGACCTTATGGACCCCGTCTCCCCGTTCCCGGGCCGTGCCGAACATGCGGCCACCGCGTCGTCCGTGGTGGAGCTCTTGGAGGTCCTCTGGGGTCGGGGCCGGGACCTGGCCATAGCCCCGGTGTCGGTGTCCCAGCTACGGTTGCTCTATGTACTGGCGGAGAACGAGGGAATCAACCTCCGCACGCTCACCGACACCCTCGCATCGCTCCCTTCGTCGGTCAGCCGGCTGTGTGACCGCCTCGAGGCGATCGGGCTCGTCCGGCGCACCGCCAGTACGACCAGTCGGCGCGAGCTCCAACTGCACCTGACACCTGCCGGGCGGGACTTCCTGGCCCAGCTCCGCTCGGCTCGCGAACAGGCACTCGCCGAGGTCCTCGATGCCATGCCCGCAGCCGACCGCCGTGCGTTGATGACCGGCCTGACGGCCTTCCGCAGGGCTGCGACCCCGCGGACGGGTGAGACTTCTGCCGCACGGTCGGCCTGAACGACCTTCGGTCGCTGCACCCTGCCGTTAAGGCCGCTGGGGGACGATCCGCTGCCGTCGTTGAGGAAAGGTGCAGACGGGCCACAGGCTTACGGGCACGGCCGCACGGCCGCCGATTCATCGGATGCGCTCCGGCATGTAACCGATAAGCCCAAGCGCGTCCGCCGACTTTGTCCTCCCCGCAGTTCCTGCGGGCCACGGGGCCGGCGGTTCGGTCGGCTCGTCAAGGCACTGACCTGGCACGCAGTGCCCCGGCCGATACGTCGGTTCCGAGGGTCGGGTGCAGAGGGCGGGGAGAGGGGGCGGGGTATGGCAGGGCAGCTGCGGCGACTTACCGTGACCATCCGGTAGCAGTGCGTCTACGCTGCACCGCTGCCTCGAACATGTGCCGGGGCTGTGCGGGGATCGGGTCCGAGGTTGCGTTTCTGGTGGACGATGCGAGACGGTTGCCGCGATGCAACATTTTCGAGCTGTAGAAGGAGCGGGGTACGCTCGATGCATTCCCGCGCCTATGAGTGCTCCCCAGGGCCCTGCCACCCCTGCGCGAGCAACCGCCGACCTTGTCGCGAGGGCGTGGCATCATGCGCCCTGCCCGGCGCTGGTGATGGACGCCGCGGGCGTCGTGCTGGAGGCGAACGAGTCGGCCCGCGCGCTGTTCAACCACGCGGTGGGCGACGTGCTGGCGGATCTTGCCGTGCCCGACTGGCTCGTCCAGGCGCATCGTCGTCAGGGGGGAGCCGACGGCGGTTCCCCCGCACTTCCCGCCCCTTCGGGCGCGGTGCACCACCGCACCTTCGAGGCGCACCCCACCGATGACGGAGGGGCACAGGTGTTGTGGTGGCTGATGGAGATCACCGATCTGCGCGTGGCAGAGCAGGCGCTGAGAACTGAGCGGGACCGTACCGATCTGCTGTCGCAGATTTCCAGCGCACTGCTGTCCTCACTGAATGTCGAACGCTGCACGGAGGTGACCGCCCGGATGGCTGCCGACCACCTCGCGGATGCGGCCGTCATCGTCGGCCCCGCCCACGGGTACCGCCACCCCCTGACCTACGCACAGAACGGCGGCCCGGTCACGCAGAGCATGGCCCGGATCGACCCGGCCACCGTGCCCGGCCTGGCGGAGGCCCTTCAGGGTTACCCACCGGTGCCCACCCGCTGGATCAGCCCCGACGAGATCCCCGACTGGGCGATCCCGCCCGGCTTCACCGGTCCCATCGGATCGGTGATCGTCACTCCCCTGCCCGGTCACGGCGTCCCCGCCGGCGTGCTCGTCCTGCTCCGGGCCGATACCCACCGCGCCTTCACCGACCGCGAGGAGGTCTTCGCCCGGCTGTTCGCCGCCCGGGCGGGCGCCGCCCTGTCCGCGGCCCGCCTCTACAGCGAGCAGGCCGCCCTCACCACCGTGCTGATGCGCGACCTCCTGGCGCCCACGCTGGAGCGCGTGCACGGCATCGATTACGCCGGCAGCTACCGGGCCGCCAACGACCACGAACGCGTGGGCGGAGACTTCTACGACGTCCACCCCGGCGCGGATCCCTCCCAGGAGACGTTCGCGGTCCTCGGCGACGTCGCGGGCAAAGGACTGGAGGCTGCCGCACTCACCGGCAAGATCCGCAGCGTCCTGCACGCCCTGCTCCCCCTGTCGGGAGACCACCAGCAGGTGCTCGGCCTGCTGAACGGCGCCCTGCTCACCTCCCACCATGCCCGGTTCGCGACGCTGATTCTCGTGTCCGCCCGGCGACGGGCCGGGCAGGTGGACCTGAGGCTGACCAGCGCCGGCCACATGCGTCCGCTGATCGTCCGCAACAGCGGCCAGGTGGAGGAAGCCGCCACATCCGGCCAGTTGGTCGGGGCACTGCCGACGGTGACCTCCCGCACGGTCACGACCGTCCTGGCTCCCGGCGAGACCTGCCTGCTCTACACCGACGGCATCACCGAGGCTCGCGGCGGACCGACCGGTGGTGAGTTCTTCGGTGAACAGCGTCTGAGGCGGGCCCTGGAGGAGTGCGCGGGAATGCCCGCGCAAGCGATCACGGAGCGGGTGCAGATGCTGGCTTCCCAGTGGTTGGGCCGGGGACGGCACGACGACATGGCGACTCTCGCCATCGGCGCGCCGCGGGGCGGACCGCTGAGGATCGTGGAAGGGCGGGGCGGGAGGAACACATGAGCAGCAGTGGCAGCGCGTGGGTGGCCGAGCTGGGTGACAGGTTGTGGACGGCGGTTGCGGGCGGTGACGAGCACGCCGCCGTGGACGTGATCGAGGACGCCCTCGACGCGGGCCACGACAGGGAGACGCTGTTGCTGGAGGTGATCGGGGCCGTCCAGGAGAGGGTGGGCGCCGAGTGGGCCGCGAACCGGATGTCCGTGGCCCAGGAGCACGCCGCGACCGCCATCAACGAGCGGGCGATCGCGGCCGTCGTCCATGGCCACGGGGTGACCGCGGACAGCGTTCGAGGTCGGATCACCGTGAGCTGTGTGGACGGGGAGTGGCACGCTCTGCCTGCCCGTCTGGTCGCCGAAGTCCTGCGACTGCGTGGCTGGCAGGTCGACTACCTGGGTGCCCAGATCCCGACCTCGCACATGATCGCCCACCTGCACGCGACCAACCCGCACGCGGTGCTGCTGTCCAGTTCCCTGCCCACGCACCTGCCCACCGCGCACACCGCGATCGCCGCCTGCCAGGCCGTGGGGATACCCGTCCTGGTGGGCGGGCGGGCGTTCGGCACGGACGGGCGCTACGCCCGCGCCTTCGGAGCGACCCGATGGGCGGCCAACGCTCGCGACGCCGCATCCGCGCTCGACGCCGGATTGCCCAGGCCCGATCCGACCGCCGCCCGACACGCGGTGGACGATCTGCCCCACCTGTCCGACCAGGAATACACCATGGTCGGCCGCTCCCGCGCTCAACTGGTGAAACAGACCCTCGTCGATCTGGAGAACCGTTTCCCCGCGATGCGCTCCTACAGCGACGAACAGCGCGAGCGCACCGCGGAGGACCTCGCCCACATCGTCGACTTCCTCACCACCGCCCTGTACGTCGACGACCCCGACCTGTTCACGACCTTCGTGACGTGGACGGCGGACATCCTCCGTGCACGATCTGTACCCGCTCGATCACTGACGGCAGGCCTGGCCGTCCTCGCCGAGCAGTTGCGCGACTTCCCCCGTGCCACCGCCCTGCTCGGCCAGGCAACCGCCCGTCTCACCGGCCCCGCGGCCCCTTCCACCCCCGAACCAGGTTCACACGCATGACAGCGCCCACACCATTCATCGACATCGACCCCCAGGCCGGGGCGCTCGTCGTCCGCATCACCGGCGAACTGGACCACGACACCGGTCCGGACCTCCTGGACGCCGTCGCGACACACCTCGTGCGCCGACCGTCACCGCCCGAGGTCCGGCTGGACTTCGCCGGCCTCACGTGGATCGACTCCACGGGCCTGTCGACACTGCTGATGGTCCACCGCCACACCACAGCGGCCGGTACCACCCTGCACCTGGACAACCGCCCCGATGTGCTCGAACGGGTGCTCAACCTCACCCAGACCCTCGAACACCTCACCGGTCCCGCCGCGCGGGACCTCGACGCGGAAGCCGTCCCGGACGCTGCCACGGGCGGATAGCTGTCCGCTGTCCGGCCCGCCAGGGCGGCGACGCGGCCTGGGCCATCCGCATCGCGGTCGAGGGGCCGGCCGCCGCTGGGAAACGACCCGGCGGGGCGCCGTCGCAGGCCTTCGCCTTCCCGGGACAACGATGTTCCGCGGCATCTTCCGCACGGACGGGCGGTTCACCCGACGGCGTCCGCCGGGGCGCCCGAGGCCCAGCGCGGTGGCCCGGAACGCCGAACGGCCGGACCCCGGGGAGAGGGGTCCGGC
>NZ_JBHWUI010000203.1:0-12999 GCF_042737525.1 Kitasatospora sp. NPDC059973
GAGACAGCCTCCTGGGGGTGCCGGGCCGCGGTGCTGTGCGGGGCCCCGCGCGCGCCGGTGCGCACGGCGGCGGGCGTCAGGCGTCGGGCGGGGTGCAGGCGCCGATGGCACGGCCGGCCTCGACCGAGGCGCGCTGCGGGTCGCCGGCCCGGATCGCGTCGAGGATCTTGTCGTGCCCGAGGTAGCGCTCGGCGATCAGCTCCGGGCCGACGTCGTGGCGCAGGTGGGCGCGGGTGACCTCGCCGAGGTCGGCGTAGACGGCGGCGAGGACCTCGTTGTGGGCGGCGGCGACCACGGCCTGGTGGAAGGCGGCGTCGGCCTGGATGAAGTCCTCGGCGTCGCCGGAGCGCCAGGCGTCCTCGCGGCGGGCCAGCGTGGCGTCCAGCAGGGCGAGGTCGCGCGCGGTGCGGCGGGTGGCGGCCAGGCCGGCCGCGGAGGTCTCCAGGGTCACCCGCAGCTCGGCGACCTGCGACTGGTCGGCGTCGGCGAAGCGGCGGTGCATGACCCCGGCCAGCTCGCTGGTGGCCAGGACGTAGGTGCCCGAGCCCTGGCGGATGTCCAGCAGCCCGTTGTGGGCGAGGGCGCGGACCGCCTCGCGGACGGTGTTGCGGGCGACGCCGAGCTCCTCGACCAGCGCGGCCTCGGTCGGGATGCGCGAGCCGACGGGCCACTCGCCCGAGGTGATCTGGGCGCGCAGTTGCGCGATCACCTGGTCGGACAGCGGGGTGCGCCTCGGAGAGGACAGCGCCACGGGGACTCCTTGCGGCTTCGGGTCGGCGGTGGGGGCGTCGGCCGGCGGGTGGGTCGGCTTGGGGCGGGTCGGGACATCATGCCAAGTCGAGGATGCGCTAATTCATCCCATCATTCTATGATGGCTCCCATGCCTTCCGCAGCAGACACCACCACCACCCCACGGACCGGGGCCGGACCGCAGACCGAGCGGCCCGCCACCGGCGCATCCGCCTCCGCCCGCCGGGGCACGTACCTCGGCTGGCTGTTCGCCGTCGCGATCGCCGCCGCCGCCTTCAACCTCCGGCCCGTGGTCACCAGCCTCGGGCCGCTGCTCGACCAGGTCCGCACCGACCTCGGGATGAACCCGACGCTGGCCGGCCTGCTGACCGCCGTTCCCTCGCTCTGTTTCGCGCTGTTCGGCTTCGCCGCGCCCGGCATGGCCCGGCGGTTCGGGCCGATCGCGGTGGTCGCGGCCGGCATGGGAGCGATCACGGCCGGCGTGCTGGCCCGCTCGTTCGCTGGCGGCACGGCGGTGTTCCTGCTGCTCACCGCGCTCGCGCTGGCCGGGGTGGCGGTCTCCAACGTGCTGATCCCGGTGGTGATCAAGCGCTACTTCCCGGAGAAGGTCGGTCCGATGATCGGCCTGTACTCCATGTCGCTGTCGGCCGGCACCGCGCTCGCCGCCGCCGTCACCGTGCCGCTGACCAGCGCGCTCGGCGGGGACTGGCGGGTCGGCCTGGGCGTCTGGGCGGCCCTCGGCGCGGTCGCGCTGCTGCTCTGGCTGCCGGTCGCGGTGACCAGGCGCGAGCGCGGCGGGAAGACCGGCGGGGCGGTCGCCAAGCTGCCGATCACCCGCAGCCGCACCGCCTGGGCGATGGCCTGCTTCTTCGGCCTCCAGGCCACCGGCGCCTACGTGGTGATGGGCTGGCTGCCGAAGATCTTCCAGGACGCCGGGGTCTCCGAGGGCACCTCCGGGGTGCTGCTGGCCCTGACCATGGTGATCGGCGTCCCGGTCTCCTTCGTGCTGCCCAACCTCGCCGCGCGCCGTGGTGACCAGCGGCTCTTCGTCGTGGTGCTGGCCTCCTGCGGCATCGCCGGGTACGCCGGGCTGGCGCTGGCGCCGGCCGGCGTGCCGTGGGTCTGGGCGACCCTGGTCGGCCTCTCCAACTGCGCCTTCCCGCTGGTGCTCACCATGATCGGCCTGCGGGCCCGGACGGCTGGCGGGGTGGCCCAGCTCTCCGCGTTCGCCCAGGGCGTCGGCTACCTCATCTCCATCCCCGGCCCGATCCTGATCGGCCGGCTGTACCAGGCCACCGGTGAGTGGTACCTGCCGCTGGGCTTCCTCGCCGTGCTGCTGGTGCCCCAGATGCTGTTCGGCCTGCGGGCCGCGCGGGCCCGGCACATCGAGGACGAGGCGGTCCTCCCGGCCGCCGCCGGCGCCGCGGCGTAGCGGGGCCGCTGACGGGCGGGCACGACCGGGGTGGGAGAATCCGGTCATGCCCGTACTCGACCCGAACCCCACCGACGGCCACAAGAAGCTCGGCCAGATCGCCGCACTGATCGTCGGCATCGTGGTGCTGCTGGCGATCGTCGCCACGGTGGCCCAGAACCTCGGCTGATCCGCCGCGCGGCCCCGCCGGGGCCGATCCGGCCGGTCAGCGACGCCGGCCGGTCCGCGCCCGCGGACCGGCCGCGGTACCGCACGCCGACCGCCGGCGAACGGCGCACGATGACACCCGGCACCCCGGAGAGTGGCGGCAGCCGGCGGCATCGCGCCCCCGGGCCGCTTTTCTGCCAAGCTTGCTGGGTATGAGCGCCGACACGCCCCGCAGGATCATCGTTCTCCGCCATGCCAAGGCCGACTGGCCCAACGGCGTCGACGACCACGAGCGGCCGCTGGCCGACCGGGGCCGCCACCAGGCCCCGGAAGCCGGCCGCTGGCTCGCCGACTCCGGCATCAACCCCGACTACGTGCTCTGCTCCACGGCCCTGCGCACCCGTGAGACCTGGAAGCTCGCCGCGCACGAACTGCCGAAGCGCGCCCGCAGGACGGTGTACGAGGACCGGATCTACGAGGCCAGCCCCGGGGAGATCATCGCCGTCCTCCAGGAGACCCCCGAGGACCACCCCGACGTGGTGCTGGTGGGCCACAACCCGGGCGTGCTCGGGCTGACCCAGGTGCTGGCCGGGGACGAGGGCGACCGGGAGGCGCTGGAGCGGCTGCGGCTCGGCGGCTTCCCGACCGCGGCCGTCGCGGTGCTCAGCTTCGACGGCTCCTGGAAGGGCGTCGAGCCGGGCGTGGCCGCGCTGGTCTCGTACTTCACGCCGCAGGACTGAGCCGAACGGCCCCCGCGCCGCCCGGTCCGGGCGCGGTGGCCGAAGAGGGGCACGAGGACCGGTCCTCGTGCCCCTCGGGCGCGTCCGGCCGCGGCTACTCGGTCGGCGTGCCGTCCAGCGCGTCGGCCGCCTCGACCTCTTCGCGGGTGATGCCCAGCAGGTACAGCACGGTGTCCAGGAAGGGCACGTTCACCGCGGTGTCGGCGGCCTCCCGGACCACCGGCTTGGCGTTGAACGCCACGCCCAGCCCGGCCGCGTTCAGCATGTCCAGGTCGTTGGCGCCGTCGCCGATCGCGACGGTCTGCTCCAGCGGCACCTTCGCCTGCTCGGCGAAGCGGGCCAGCCAGCGGGCCTTGCCGGCCCGGTCCACGATCTCGCCGACCACCCGGCCGGTGAACCTGCCGTCCACCACCTCCAGGGTGTTGGCCGCCGCGAAGTCCAGGCCCAGCTGCTCCACCAGGTGGTCGGTGACCTGGGTGAAGCCGCCGGAGACCACCGCGACCTGGAAGCCCAGCCGCTGCAGCGTGCGGATCAGGGTCCGCGCGCCCGGGGTGAACCTGACCTCGGCGCGGACCTTCTCGGTCACCCCGGCGTCCAGGCCGGCCAGCAGCGCGACCCGGGCGTGCAGCGACTCGGCGAAGTCCAGCTCGCCGCGCATCGCCGCGGCCGTCACCGCGGCGACCTCCGCCTCGCAGCCCGCGTGGGCGGCGAAGAGCTCGATCACCTCGTCCTGGATCAGCGTGGAGTCGACGTCCATCACCACCAGGCGCTTGGCCCGGCGTTCCAGGCCCGCCGCGACCACCGCGATGTCCACCCGCTGCTGGGCCGCCTCCTGGGCCAGCGCGGCGCGCAGCGTGTCCGTGGCGACACCGGAGACGGCCAGCTCGACCGCGGTCACCGGGTACTTGGCCAGCCGGAAGACGCGGTCGATGTTGCCGCCCGAGTCGGTGATCCGGGAGGTGAGCGCCGACACCGCGGTGGCGGTCAGCGGGTGGCCGAGCACGGTGACGTGCGAACGGCCCTCGCGGCGCGGCCGGTTGTCGCCGATGCCGGAGATGATCTCGGCCTGGAGCTTCTGCTCCTCGGCCCAGCGGTGCACGGTGGAACGCAGCTCGCCCTCGGCACCGGGCGCGGTCGGCGGGGTGACCAGGGCGCACAGCGTTATCCGGCCGCGGGTGACGACCTGCTCGATGTCGATGACGTCGACGCCGAACCCGGACAGGGTGGCGAAGAGACCGGCGGTGATGCCGGGGCGGTCCTTGCCGAACACCTTGACGAGCAGGGTGCGCTCGTCCTCGGTCCGGGGCTGCGGGGCGGGGAACGGCTCGGCGGCCAAGGGCGATGCGTTCATGGTGGCTCCCACGCTACCCGCCGGCCGGCGGCGCCACGGCACCCGTCCGCGTCGTGGACGGGGGTGCGGAGCGGGTGTGGGCGGTGTGCGCACCACCCGGGTGACCGGACGGTGGCGCGCGGGCGACGCCCCGGGGGCGGTGGCGGGGGCGTCCGCGAATCGTTGCCGCCTGGTCACAGTCACCGGGGGTGACTTTCACCAACGGGCGGCGGGCTGGAATGATTCCCCCCGTCGGATTCAGGACATCGCACCCCCGACCGGGGGCAAAATCGGGGGACCGAGAGAGCGGGGCAGGCGAGCAGTGCCGCAACTCGTCATTGATATCAACGGACAGCAGCGGACTCTGGAGCCGGGGCGGTCGTACACCATCGGGCGCAACCCGCAGTCGGACTTCCCGTTCGACGACGCCAGGGTCTCCTGGCAGCACGCCACCATCTCGTTCAACGGGGCCGGTTGGCAGCTCGACGACCACGGGAGCACCAACGGCACGTACACCGCCGGCGCCCGGACCCAGCAGGCCCCGCTCTTCCCCGGCGCGGTGGTCAACCTCGGCAACGCCGAGAACGGCCCCCGGCTGAGCTTCTCCGCTCCCGCCCAGGCCGCCGCGCCCGCCCCCGCCTGGCACGAGGCCGCCACCAGCCGCAGCCACGTCCCGCCCGCCCAGCAGCAGGCGCCCGTCCAGCAGCCGTGGGCCCAGCAGCAGCCGCCGGCGCAGCAGCAGGCCTACCAGCCGCCGGTCCAGCAGCAGTGGGGCGGCGGGCAGCCGCCGGCCTTCCCGCAGCAGCAGGGCTTCCCCCAGCAGGCGCCCCAGCACGGCGGCTTCCCGCAGCAGCAGGCGCCGCAGCACGAGGCCGGCGGCCCGCAGCCGACGATGATCCGCAACCTGACCGCGGGGATGAACACCGTCCGGATCGGTCGCGCGCTCGACAACGACATCGTCGTCTCCGACCTCCAGGTCTCCCGCCACCACGCCGAGCTGCGCCAGCTGCCGGACGGCCGGTACGAGATCGTCGACCTGGGCAGCCACAACGGCATCTTCCTCAACGGCCGGCCCGTCCAGCGCCAGCTGATGGGGCCGCAGGACCGCCTGACGGTCGGCCACTCCAGCTTCGTCCTGGTCGGCGACCAGCTGCAGGAGTTCGTCGACACCGGCGCGGTCTCCTTCTCCGCCCGCCACCTGACCGTCGAGGTCGACTTCAAGGGCGGCAAGAAGGTCCTGCTCAACGACGTCAGCTTCGGCGTCCCGGAGAAGTCGCTGGTCGCCGTCATCGGCCCGTCCGGCTCCGGCAAGTCGACCCTGCTGCGCGCCCTCACCGGCTACCGCCCGGCCGACCGCGGCGACGTCCTCTACGACGGCCGCAACCTCTACAAGCAGTTCGCCGAACTGCGCTCGCGGATCGGCCTGGTGCCGCAGTCGGAGATCCTGCACAAGGAGCTGACCGTCCGCACCGGCCTCAAGTACGCGGCCCGGCTCCGGTTCCCCGGTGACACCGAGGCGCGCGAGCGCGAGGCGCGGATCGACGAGGTGCTCTACGAGCTGCGCCTGGACAAGCGCGCCGACAACCGGATCACCGCGCTCTCCGGCGGCCAGCAGAAGCGCGTCTCGGTCGCCCTTGAGCTGCTCACCAAGCCCTCGCTGATCTTCCTGGACGAGCCCACCTCCGGCCTCGACCCGGGCATGGACCGCGAGGTCATGCAGATGCTGCGCGGCCTCGCCGACGACGGCCGCACCATCCTGGTCGTCACCCACTCGGTGGCCGAACTCGCCCTCTGCGACCGGCTCCTGGTGATGGCTCCGGGCGGCTCGGTGGCCTACTTCGGGCCGCCGGACGAGGCGCTGCACTTCTTCGGGTACGAGACCTGGGCCGACGTCTTCCAGGCCTTCGAGAACTACCCGGACCACGACTGGGCCGGCCGCTACCGGGGGTCGGTGCACTACCAGCAGTACTCCGCCGACGTGGACGCCGGGGCCGTGCAGTCCGCCCAGATCGTCCAGGAGGCCGTCCGCCCGCCGAAGCCGCAGAGCTGGGGCTCGCAGCTGTGGACGCTGATCCGCCGCTACGCCTCGGTGCTCGCCTCCGACCGCGGGTTCCTGGCGCTGTCGATCCTGCTCCCGGCGGTGCTCGGCGCGGTCAGCGTGCTGATCCCGAACGATCCCGGGCTGGCGCCGAACCCGAAGTCGCAGCTCGGGATCAACAGCGGCGCCGCGACGATCATGCTGATCCTGGCGATCGGCGCCTGCTTCTCCGGAGCCGCCAACTCGGTCCGAGAGCTGATCAAGGAACGGGCGATCTACGAACGGGAACGGGCCACCGGCCTCTCCCGGTCGGCGTACATGATGTCCAAGATCATCGTGCTGGGCTTCTTCAGCGTGGTCCAGGGCGCGATCATCTCGGCCGTCGGCTACCTGCCGCGCAAGCTGCCCGAGCACGGTCTGATCATCAAGGACCTGCCGATCATCGAGATGAGCATCGGCCTGATCCTGCTGAGCTTCGCCTCGATGATGTTCGGCCTGATGATCTCCGCCCTGGTGAAGACCGCCGAGAAGACCATGCCGCTGCTGGTCATGTTCGCGATCATCCAGGTCGTCTTCACCGGCTGCCTCTTCCAGATCTTCAGCAAGCCGGGCCTGGAGCAGTTCGCCTGGCTGATGCCGGCCCGCTGGGGCGTCGGCATGGTCGCCACCACGCTCGACCTGTCCAAGCTGCTCGGGCCCTGGAACAAGGACTTCAAGAACCCCGAGTACGACGCGATCTGGGGCCACAACGTCGGCCAGCTGGTGCTGGACGGCGGCATCCTGATCGTGATGTCGATCGTCATCGGCGTCATCGTGACGCGCCTCCAGCGCCGCCACGAGCCCGAGGTCATGCAGAAGGGCTGACCCGCCCGCACCGCACCGCTCACCCAGGGGCGGCCCCACCCGGCGACGGGCGGGGCCGCCCCTCGGCGTACCGGCGCCCCTCGGCGTACCGGCGCCCCTCGGCGTACCGGCGCCCCTCCGCGTACCGGCGCCCCTCCGCGTACCGGCCCCGTCGCCCAAGGGGCTCGGGCCCTAGGTCTGTGGACCTGCTCCCCGCGCGCCCGTGGACCGACGCGGAGGCCGCCCCGGCGGCGGTAGTTTGGCCGTATGCCCACCGCGCCCAGTGACCGCCGGCCCCCGGCCGGCCTGCTGCCCGTCGACCGGATCCCGGTCGGCCCGCCGGCCGCCGGCCCGCTGCCCGCCTGCGAGCCCTGCCTGGCCGGGATCGAGGCCATCAGCCAGGCCCTGCTCGCGATGAGCCGCCACCTGGAGGTCCGCGAGGTGCTGCGGCGGATCACCGCCTCCGCCCGCGGCCTGCTCGGCGCCGAGTACGCCGCCCTCGGCGTGCCCGACGACCACGGCGGCTTCGCCCAGTTCGTCGTCGACGGCGTCACCGACGAGCAGTGGCGGGCCATCGGCCCGCTGCCCCGCCAGCACGGCGTGCTCGCCGAGATGCTGCACGAGACCGGCCCCATCCGGCTCGCCGACGTGCGCGAGGCCCCCGCCTTCGGCGGCTGGCCCGCCGCCCACCCCGAGATGGACGCCTTCCTCGGGATGCCCGTCCTCGACACCGACGCCGCCGAGGACGAGCCGCACGTGATGGGCGTGATCTTCCTCGCCAACAAGCGCGGTGGCGGCGGCTTCACCGACCACGACGAGGAACTGCTGCGGATCCTCGCCGCGCACGCCGCCCTCGCCCTCTCCAACGCCCGCCTCTACGAGCGCAGCCGCGAGCTGACCCTGGCCGGCGAGCGCGCCCGGATCGCCCACGACCTGCACGACGCCGTCTCGCAGAAGCTCTTCTCGCTGCGCCTCACCGCCAAGGCCGCCGCCAAGCTCGTCGACCGCGACCCGGCCCGGGCCCGCGCCGAACTCGCCGAGGTCGCCAAACTCGCCGCCGAGGCCGCCGACGAGCTGCGCGCCGTCGTGGTCGAGCTGCGCCCCGCCGCCCTGGAGGAGGACGGCCTCAGCGCCACCCTCGCCTCGCAGGTGCAGGTCCTCGACCGCGCCCACAGCGCCGACGTCGCCTTCGCCGCCGAGGGCGTCCGCGCCCTGCCGCCGGCCCAGGAGGCGGCCCTGCTGCGGATCGCGCAGGAGGCCCTGCACAACGCGCTGCGCCACTCCGACGCCCGCAGCGTCACCGTCACCCTGACCGGCACGCCCGCGCGCGGCGCCGTCCTGCGGGTGCGCGACGACGGCCGGGGCTTCGACCCCGAGTCGGTCCGCCGGGCCGGCCGCCACCTCGGCCTGGCCTCGATGCGCGACCGCGCCGCCGCCGTCGGCGGCACGCTCACCCTGGACTCGGCCCCCGGGAAGGGGACGGTCGTCGAGATGGAGGTCCCCGGTGCCTGACACCACGCCAGCGATCCGCGTCCTGCTGGTCGACGACCACCAGGTGGTCCGCCGCGGTCTGCGCACCTTCCTGGAGGTCCAGGACGACATCGAGGTGGTCGGCGAGGCCGCCGACGGCGCCGAAGGCGTCGACCGGGCCCGGGAGCTCGACCCCGACGTCGTCCTGATGGACCTCAAGATGCCCGGCGTCGACGGCATCGAGGCACTGCGCACGCTCAAGGGCGAGGGCAGCCGGGCCCGGATCCTGATCGTCACCAGCTTCACCGAGCACCGCACCATGGTCCCCGCACTGCGGGCCGGCGCCGCCGGGTACGTGTACAAGGACGTCGACCCGGAGGCGCTGGCCGGGGCGATCCGCTCGGTCCACGCCGGCCACGTGCTGCTCCAGCCCGAGCTCGCGGAGGCGCTGCTCGCCGACGACGGCCCCCGCCAGCCGCAGGGCCGCGGCGCCACCCTCACCGAGCGCGAGCGCGAGGTGCTCGGCCACATCGCCGACGGGCGCTCCAACCGGGAGATCGCGCGGAGCCTGCACCTGTCGGAGAAGACGGTGAAGACGCACGTCTCCAACATCCTGATGAAGCTGGACCTCGCCGACCGCACCCAGGCCGCGCTCTGGGCCGTCCGGCACGGCGAGGCCCGCGAGGCGTAGCGGCCGGCGCGGCCGGGCCGGGGGCGGAAATCAGCCCTTCTCGTCGACCAGCGCGTTGTACGCCGCCACCTGGGCCCGCCGGGCGGTCCGCCGCAGGGGGTCCAGCACCGCCTGGCGGGAGGCCATCTCCGAGGCGCTGACCGCCGCGCCGTGCCCACCCGAGGCGATCGCCAGCAGCGCCGTCACCTGCCGGGCCGACTCCAGCACCCGGACGGCGCGCGGCGGGTACCCCGGGGCGAGCAGCTCGACGTGCCCCCGCCGCCGGTACGCCTCCAGCGCCCGCAGCGCCTCCGGTCCGGCCCCGGCCACGTCCAGCCGGGCCAGCATCGCCGTCGCCTCCCGCAGCCCGTCCGCCAGCTCGCGCTCCGCCTCGTGCAGCGACGGCACGTCGGCCGGGGGCGCGTCGTTCACCTCCGAGCAGCGCCAGAGCACCATCGCCGAGCGGTCCCCGACCGGCCCGAACACCTCGATCTCCGGCACCAGCCCGAGCGGCGCCCCGACCGCCAGCACGGCCTCGCCCGCGCCCAGCGCCCGGGCGTTGAACGGCGCCGGACCGGTCAGCCCGAGCGGGTGGCCGGCGGACGGCAGGGCCAGCCGAAGCCCCCGCACCCCCAGCACCCTCAGCCGCCCCAGCGCCCAGGTGAGCCCGTGCCGCTCGCCCGGCTCGTCGCCCGGCAGTCCGGTCACCCGGTGGCTCTCGTCACTGCCCAGCACCGCCGAGGCGGCGTCGTCGGGCGGTACCAGACCGGCCAACAGGGCGTTGCCCCAAGCGGCCAGCCGCCCCGAACGGGGCTCTTCGTACGGATTGTCGGCAGGAGTCGCGAGCATCCGGCCAGCCTACGGAATCGGCGGTCATCCGCGTGGCGTAGGTTTGCCCATGCGCGTGCGGCGCACCCACTCCGTGCCCACCGGCCGCCGGAGTAGGCTGCCCGCCCGCACCGACGGCCGAATTTCTGTTTTGGGGAAGGCATAGGCATGAGCGACGTGCTGGAGCTGGTGGACGTATCCGTGGTCCGGGAGGAGCGCGCGCTGGTCGACCAGGTCTCGTGGTCCATCTCCGAGGGCGAGCGCTGGGTCATCCTCGGCCCCAACGGCGCCGGGAAGACGACCCTGCTGCAGATCGCCTCCACGTACCTCTTCCCGACCACCGGCAAGGTGTCCGTCCTCGGCGAGAAGCTCGGCGAGGTCGACGTCTTCGAGCTGCGCTCCCGGATCGGCCTGGCCGGCGCCGCCATGTTCGACAAGCTGCCCGCCGGCCAGAGCGTGCTGCAGACCGTGCTCACCGCCGCCTACGGCATGACGGTCAGCTGGCAGGAGAAGTACGAGCAGGCGGACGAGTCCCGCGCGCTCGCCCTGCTGGACCGCCTCGGCATGGCCGGGCTGACCGAGCGCAAGTTCGGCACCCTCTCCGAGGGCGAGAAGAAGCGCACCCTGATCGCCCGCGCCCTGATGACCGACCCCGAGCTGCTGCTGCTGGACGAGCCCGCCGCCGGACTGGACCTCGGCGGCCGCGAGGACCTGGTGCGCCGCCTCGGCGCGCTCGCCCAGGACGAGTTCGCCCCGGCCATGGCCATGGTCACCCACCACGTGGAGGAGATCGCGCCGGGCTTCACCCACGTGCTGATGATCCGCCAGGGCAAGGTGCTCACCGCCGGTCCGATCGACACCGAGCTGACGGCGCGCAACCTCTCCAGGTGCTTCGGCCTGCCGCTGACTCTGGAGCGCCACGGCGACCGCTGGTCCGCGCAGGGCCTGCCGCTCGGCTGAGGCCCGCGCCGGGCCGTCCTCCGAGCCGCCGGCGGGCCCCGGCCGGAGCCCGGGGAATCCGGCTGAACTCCACTGAACTGGAGCCGGTCGCACGTGCGACCGGTTTCCGCCCCTCCACCTGCGGGAACTGTCCGCCTCGAAGGCCCTTCGCTCCCTAGGATGGACACGTGGACAGCTGGATCTGGTGGCTCCTGGCCGCCGTCGGCCTCGGCATACCCCTGGTCGTCACCGCGATGCCGGAGTTCGCGATGTTCGCGGTCGGCGCGCTCGCCGCGGCCGGTGTCGCGGGGCTCGGCGCCGGGGCGGTGGTCCAGGTCCTGACCTTCGTCGTGGTCTCGGTCGCCCTGCTGGTCGTGGTCCGCCCGATCGCGTACCGGCAGCTCAGGAAGGGCCCGCAGATCAAGATGGGCATCGAGGCGCTTCCGGGCGCCACCGCGATCGTCGCGGAAAGAGTCGACGGGGAGGGCGGGCGGATCAAGCTCAAGGGCGAGATCTGGTCGGCCCGCGCGCTCAACCCCGGCAGCGTGTACGAGCCGGGGCAGCAGGTCGACGTCGTCGAAATCCAGGGCGCGACCGCCCTGGTCGTCTAGGGGAGAGTCCGTGGAACCCGTCCTTATCGTCCTGGTCGTCCTGGTCGTGGTGGCATTCATCGCGCTGATCAAGACGATTCAGGTCATCCCGCAGGCCAGCGCCGCGATCGTGGAGCGCTTCGGCCGCTACACCCGGACGCTCAACGCGGGACTGAACATCGTCGTCCCGTTCATCGACCGGGTCCGCAACCGCATCGACCTGCGCGAGCAGGTCGTGCCCTTCCCGCCGCAGCCGGTGATCACCCAGGACAACCTGGTGGTCAACATCGACACGGTGATCTACTACCAGGTCACCGACGCCCGGGCCGCCACCTACGAGGTCGCCAGCTACATCCAGGCGATCGAGCAGCTGACCGTCACCACGCTGCGCAACATCATCGGCTCGATGGACCTGGAGTCGACGCTGACCTCCCGCGAGGTGATCAACGCCGGTCTGCGCGGCGTCCTGGACGAGGCCACC
This sequence comes from Kitasatospora sp. NPDC059973, assembly GCF_042737525.1. Lineage (NCBI taxonomy): Bacteria > Bacillati > Actinomycetota > Actinomycetes > Kitasatosporales > Streptomycetaceae > Kitasatospora > Kitasatospora sp. NPDC059973. Next base: position 12,259 of record NZ_JBHWUI010000203.1, read on the forward strand.
GGCAAGTGGGGCATCCGCGTCAACCGCGTCGAGCTGAAGGCGATCGAGCCGCCGACCTCCATCCAGGACTCGATGGAGAAGCAGATGCGCGCCGACCGTGACAAGCGCGCCGCGATCCTCACCGCCGAGGGCGCCCGGCAGGCGCAGATCCTGCGGGCCGAGGGTGAGAAGCAGGCCGAGGTGCTCAAGGCCGAGGGTGAGGCGCAGGCCGCGGTACTGCGCGCCGACGGTGAGGCCGCCGCGATCCGCACCGTCTTCGAGGCGATCCACGACGGCGACGCCGACCAGAAGCTGCTCGCCTACCAGTATCTGCAGACCCTGCCCGAGCTCGCCAAGGGCGACTCCAACAAGCTGTGGATCATTCCCAGCGAGGTCGGCGACGCACTCAAGGGCCTCGGTGGCGCCTTCACCGGCCTGGCCGGCAACGGCGGCATCAACGGCGGTGCGGCCGCCGCCCCCAGCGCCCCGGCCCCGGCCGCGACCCAGGTCCCGCTCGACCCGGCGGCCGGTCCGCGCCCGCTGGACACCGACACCAAGGGCGCCGCCCGCCCCCGGGTGGACCCGGCCCGCGAGTACCGGAAGATCGACCCGGAGTGAGCTGAGCCCGTCCCCCGCGGCGCCGAGGGCCCGCCACCCGTCTCGCACGCTTAGGTTCTAGTGGTCGTCGCAACGCCCCAGCTCAGGGGATGCGATGGACTTCAAGATCCGGGAGAGGCGGGACCCTCAGGGGCCTGTGCGGCT